>JBBSDR010000900.1:0-3993 GCA_038240465.1 Gemmatales bacterium | reverse complement strand
TATCTCGGCTGGAGCCTCCCCAATCGACGCCTCGTTCAGGCTGCGGGCGTCTGCGGCTTCCTCATCCTGCTCTACTTCCTCCTGAACCTGCTGGTCGAGACCGATCGGGAGAAGATCGAACGCAAGATGACCGAAATCGCCAGGGACTTGAGTCACCAGGACACCGCCTCTGTGTTCAAGCATATGTCCGTGGAGTTTCGTTTTCGCCAATACGACAGAACAACCATGCCCCGCCGTACTGATGAAGTGGTGCGCCAGTACCAGATCCGCAACGTTCGCATCTGGGACGTCGAGGTCAAGGACATGGATCACAAGAAGCGGACGGCCAAGGTCACCTTTTCGGTCAAGACCGATAGTTCGTTCAGCGACGCGCCGCCGCTGTTGTGCCGTTCGGAGTGGGTCCTCGATCCGGACGGCGAGTGGCGCATGAAGACTTTCGACCTGTACAATCCGTTCGTCGATACCACGACGCCGTTGCAATATCCCTTTTGAAGCAGCACCAGCGAGCGACGGGTTTATCCCCGCCGGGATGAACCCGGCGGCTCGCCTCGGAACAGGCGTCTGGTGTAAGATAGTCGTATGCGGATCACGTTAACTGTCGTTGATGGTCCCCACAAGGGGCAGGTCTTCACCTTCTCGGGACATGATACGTTCCTCGTCGGCCGTTCGCGGCGCGCGCATTTCCAGTTGCCGGCCAAGGACAAATACTTTTCTCGCGTCCACTTCCTCATCGAGGTCAATCCGCCGCGCTGCCGCATCATGGACATGGGGAGCCGTAACGGCACCCACCTCAACGGCAACAAGGTGGACACCAGCGATCTGAAGGATGGCGATCAGATCCGGGCCGGCCACACGATCCTGCGCATTTCTTTCGAGGGCGTCGAAGCCGAATCGCAGCCCGAAGTGATTGTGGGAATCCCGGTGCCGGAGCCGGTCAAGAGGTCTATCCCGCCCATGCCCTCGGTGGCGCCGCATTTCTGCCCTGCCTGCGACAATCCGCTGCCTTCAGGCACCGCGCCGCTCTGTGCGGCGTGTCAGGCACTGATTCGGGGAGAGGAACAGCCCCTTGAGGGCTTTCAGATCATCCGCATCCTCGGCCAGGGAGCGATGGGCGTCGTTTATCTCGCCCTGCGCAAGGCCGACAATTCCGTCGTCGCGCTGAAGACCATCGTGCCGGCCGTCGCGGGGACGCGCGCCCAGGTCGATCGTTTCCTGCGCGAGGCCGAGATCCTGCGGCAACTGGAGCATCCCAACATCGTTTCGTTCCGCGACATGGGCGAGGCGGATGGCCGGATCTACTTCGCCATGGACTATGTTCGTGGCAAGGATGCCGAGCAGACGCTGCGCGAGCAGGGGCCGATGACGATTCCGCGCGCCGCCGGCCTGGTGTGCCAGTTGCTTCAGGCCCTCGACTACGCACATCAGCGCGGCGTCGTCCATCGCGACATCAAACCGTCGAACATGCTGCTGACCCAGGCAAACGGCCGGGAAGAAGTACGCCTGGCGGATTTCGGCCTGGCGCGCGTCTACCAGGCATCGCAGCTCAGCGGCCTGACGATGACGGGCGAGATCGGCGGAACCATCGCCTTCATCGCCCCGGAGCAGATCACTCAGTATCGCGAGGCCTGTCCGCCGGCCGATCAGTATGCTGCCGCCGCGACGCTGTACAACCTGCTGACGGCCCAGTACATCTACGATCTGCCGCGCGAACTGTCGAAGCAACTGGGGCTGATCCTCAACGATGCGCCGGTGCCGATCCGCAGCCGCCGGAGCGACCTGCCCGCGTCGCTGGCCTCGATCATTCACAAGGCCCTGGCGCGCGATCCCTCCGATCGTCACGCCGACGTCAGGGCGTTCCTCACCGCTCTGACACCGTTCGCGACGTGACACTTGTTGCGCGAAACGCCAACGGACGGTTTGTGGGGAAGGGTGTTTACGTTTCGCGCTCACTGCATCAGGAGACGGCATGCGCATTTTCGTCACCGGCGGTACGGGCCTGGTCGGCACTCGTCTCGTGAAGCACCTCCTTCAGCGCGGCGATCAGGTCGTGTTGCTCTCGCGGCGCGCGTCTGCCGCAAAGGGCATGTTCGGCACAGGCGTTGAGGTCGTCGAGGGCGATCCGATGCGAGCCGGTCCGTGGATGGACGCGGTGTCGTCCTGCGATGGCGTGATTCACCTGGCCGGCGAGAACATCTTCAACAAGCGCTGGAACGACGCCTTCAAGCAACTCCTGGTCGATAGCCGGACTCAATCCACGGCGAACGTCGTGCAAGCGATTTCGCGGACCCCGCGCCGCGCCGATGGTTCGCCAAAGGTACTGGTCAACGCCTCGGCCATCGGCTGGTACGGTCCGCATGGCGACGAGGAGTTGACCGAGGAGAGTCCGCCGGCGAACGACTTCATGGGCGCCCTGTGCGTCGATTGGGAGAAGCAGGCGCGCGAGGCGGAGAAGGCCGGCATTCGTGTCTGCATGGTTCGTGTCGGCATCGTGCTGGACAAGAAGGGGGGCGCGCTGGCGAAACTGCTGACGCCGTTCAAGCTCTGCGCCGGCGGCCCGGTGGGGTCCGGCAGACAGTACATGAGCTGGATTCATCACGCCGACATGATCGGCCTGTTCCTGCTCGGGCTGGATCATCCCGAGGCGAAGGGTCCGCTGAATGGGACCGCTCCCAATCCGGTGACGAACAAGCAGTTCGGCAAGTCGCTGGGCCGCGCGCTGCATCGGCCGGCGTTCATGTGGACGCCGCGAATCATGTTGCGGCTATTCCTCGGCAAGGTGGCCGACGTCATCGCGACGGGCCAGCGAGTGTTACCCAAGAAGGCGCTGGCGTTGGGGTATCAGTTCAAGTTCCCGTACATCGACGATGCGCTGGTGGATATCGTCCGCTCGGCGTAGGCCCTCAGTTTTCATCAACTTCGCCACCCTCTCCGAGTTCAGCCTCGATGGTCTTGAGAGGTAATAGGAGGTGAAGGTCATTGTCGAGGAGGGAGACAAACCCGTATTTCAGATAGAATTCCCTGGCGTCCTGATCGATGGCAAGGACCTCGACCGCAAAGATCCCGAGGCTTTCTGAGAGTTTCAAGCTGCGATGAAGCGCGTCCAGCAGCAGTTCTTCGCCGAGTCCCTTCCTTTGCTGAACCCGATCGACGGCGAGGCGCCCGAGGAGGACGACGGGGACCGGATGCTTTGGGAGCTTGCGGGCGATCTTCGGAGGGATGTTCGCGAAAGTAAGGCTGCTAGCTGACAATGTGTAGTACCCGGACACCGATTTCTCGCCAGCGACGACGGCGACATAGGTCCGCCCCAGTTTCCGCTTTTCGTACTGATTGACAAATGAGAGCAGGAAATCATCGAGGGGAGCCTTGTCACAACAAAACTCCCCGCGCTCATGGCTCGCATCGAGGCGTTCGATCTGCCATTCAGGCATGACGTTTCTTGTACTTCGCCGCCGCCCGCTTCAAGGCTTCGTTCGCCGGAGGCGGATCGTCCAGCAGTGCCAGGAACAGGTCGCGATCCCGATCCGACAGCGGCGGGACGGATTCCTCGTAGAACCGCAATTCATCCTCGGGGATGACCTTAGCCTTGCGAATGCGAACCTCCGTCTCACTGATTTGCTCGATGATAACGGTGGTGTTGGCAAAGGAACGAGGCAGGCTAATGCGAGCCTTCTTATCGGTTGTTCGAGTTTCTGTCGGCATGGGCTGTTCCCTGTAGGGTCGATTGTTTGATTCTAGCCCAGAGTGGGATAGTGGTCAAGGGCCACCATCCCACTTATTCACTCCCTCGTATTGAGCAGGAAACAACTCGACAAAGAAGCACACCCCGGCTCGGACCCTCATGGCCCAGAACCGGGGTGGTATGCCACCAACATGCAAGCGGCATCTGCGAAAAATCCGCTCGTGTTGCCGCGTGCGGCGGGGCGGGAGAAGACCCCTAAGCCGCAAGCGGCCAGAAGGTGTCCCCGCGTCGGGCCCTACTTCAACACGTCCGCG
>JBBSDR010000899.1:0-3998 GCA_038240465.1 Gemmatales bacterium | reverse complement strand
CCGCTCGACATCCTTCAGATGAGGCGACCTTGCCATTGCCGCCGCGTCGGCATCGGAATACCAGCAAGCGAACTCAATCTCGCGAATACCACTCAGCCACTCGCACGCGGCCAGGCGTTCGCCCCATCCATTCAGGCGGAAGATCACCAGTTTGCGAAGTAAGGGATACCGCTCCCGGAACTGTTCGCCATACTGGAGAAACCATTGCGCAGGGAGGGCGAGTGAATCCGCAAATCCTCGCCGCCATTCGAGGTTCAACCACCACTCACCCATCGGTTCGTGTATTGACCGCCACTCCCGTTCCGCCAGCTCCTCGGGCTCCAACAGCTCTTCCACCCGTCGGCGAAGGGCATTTATGGTATCATCGTCAAAGCGATCGCGGTGTGGGTCGAACTGACAGGACAGGCGGATTAACTCGGCCCGTTCGGGCCGATCGTTATCGTCGAGCCAGTCGGCGAAGACCAGCCGGATCAGGTCGTCGTCGGGCTGCGACGCAATTGCCGCGATGAACGCTGCTTCTCGGTCCATCAACATGCTCCATCAGCAACAGCGGCCAGGCTTGCGATTCCGAGTGTAATGTATCAGTTGCAGTCCATCCGCTGGTGGCTAGAATAGAAGCACCTTCGGTTGTTTGAGCACACCGGGTTTTCTTGACAGGCCCTCGTAATATCATCGGCTCCGTATTCTCCACCTCGAAAGGTCAAGATGAAGCGCCAGACGGGCAAATGGGTTCGCAAGGCCGAGGAGGATACCAAAGCAGCGCGAATCCTCGCAAACCGCACCCCGCCGCTCCGGGACGCCGCCTGTTTTCACTGCCATGAAGCGGTCGAGAAGTATCTCAAAGCCCTGCTGCAAGACCGCGGTGGCAGTTTGCTCAAGAGCAGTGACCCAATCGAGCTCCTGAACGTGCTCTTGCCACACGATGAGACTCTGGCACCGTTACGACGGATGCTGTCGTCTCTGCGTCCGTATGGTCAAGAAGTCCTTTATCCCGGAGGCGGAGCGACGACACGAGGAATGGAAGCGGCACTTCGCAACGCTGAGCGTGTCCGAGCCGAAGTGCGCGGCCGCCTCGGTCTCCCGTTATAGATTGGCACGTTCAAGAGTCACTTGACAAGTAAGATCGACAACGCAAGAGACAAACTCGGAATCACGATGAGCAACCCGCATCAGCCACCACGCACGCCCGCCTCAACCTACTTCGCACGCCGATGGTTCCTTCGCGATTGCGGCGTCGGCCTTGGCGCCGCTACCCTGGCGCATCTACTTGGCGAAACCGCCACGGCCGCACCGAAGCCGCACTTTGCGCCGAAGGTCAAACGTGTCATCTACCTGTTCATGGCCGGCGCTCCCAGCCACCTGGAGCTGTTCGACAACAAGCCGATGCTGGCCAAGCTCGACGGCCAACTGCCGCCGCCCGACCTCATCAAGGGCTATCGCGCTGCGTTCATCAATCCGTCGTCGAAGTTCCTCGGGCCGAAGTTCAAGTTCGCCAAAAAGGGACAGTGCGGCGCGGAAATCTCCGAACTGCTGCCGCAACTCGCGGAAGTCGTTGATGACGTCGCCATCATCAAGTCGATGACCACCGACGCCTTCAATCACGCCCCGGCCCAGATCCTCATGAACACCGGCTCGCAGCAGTTCGGCCGGCCGTCGATGGGTTCGTGGATCACCTATGGACTCGGCAGCGAGTCGCAGGACCTGCCCGGTTTCATCGTCTTCTCCAGCGGCAAGAAAGGGCCGAGCGGCGGCAATTCCTGCTGGGGTAGCGGCTTCTTGCCGACGGTCCACCAGGGCGTCATGTTCCGCTCCAGCGGCGATCCGGTTCTCTATCTGTCGAATCCGCGCGGCGTCGATTCGAAGTTGCAGCGCGATTCGCTCGATGCCGTCAGCCAGCTCAATAAGTTGCGGCTCGATGAGATGGGCGATCCGGAGATTGCGACGCGCATCAACTCGTTCGAGATGGCCTTCCGCATGCAATCGTCCGCGCCCGATCTGATGGACCTGACGAAGGAGTCGAAGAAGACGATGGCGATGTACGGCGCCGAACCGGGCAAGCCGTCGTTCGCCAACAACTGCCTGCTGGCGCGGCGGCTGATCGAGCGCGGCGTTCGCTGCGTCCAGTTGTTCCACGAAGCCTGGGACCAGCACGGCAACCTCGTCGCCGATCTCAAGAAGAACTGCCTCGACACCGACAGGGCCTGTGCGGCGCTCATCAAGGACCTGAAAGCGCGTGGGTTGTTCGACGAGACGCTGATCATCTGGGGCGGCGAGTTCGGCCGGACGCCGATGGTGCAGGGCGGCAGCGATGGCCGAGACCATCATCCCAATTGCTTCACGATGTGGCTGGCCGGCGGCGGCATCAAGTGCGGCGTCACCCTCGGCGAGAGCGACGAGTTCGGCTTCAACCCCGTCAAGGATCGCGTTCACGTCCGCGACCTTCACGCGACCATCCTGCATCTGCTCGGGCTGGATCACACAAAGTTGAGCGTGAAGTTCCAGGGACTGGACATGAAGTTGACGGGAGTGGAGCAGGCTCGCGTCGTCAAGGAAATCCTCAGTTAGCACCGCCGCTTGTCGCCGCTTGCGGCTTAGCGCAGCCCCCCGCTAAGCCGCAAGCGGCAAGGCAAGCGGATCATTTCCCGCGCAACGCCTCCTGAGCCTTCTGGTCCTGCAAGAACGCCAGCAGATCGACGAATTGCTCGTAGTTCAACAGCGACACGACGTTGTCCGGCATCAGCGACACCTTCGACGACTCCAGCGACTCGATCTCCTTCGCCGGCAGTTTCACATCCTGGCCGGTCACATCGCGCAGCACTACCTCGGTCTTACTCTGGCTGATCTTCAAACCGCTGTAGATCTTGCCGCCCGTCGTCGTCGCCACGAACGTTTGAAAGCCCTCCTTGATCTCCTTGCTCGGCTCGACCATCGACTCTACCAGCTTCTCCAGCGAGTGCGTTTGCCAGACCTTCGTCAGGTCCGGCCCAACTGCACCTCCAACGCCCTCCAGCTTGTGACACTTGACACAGGCCAGCTTGTTCTGATCGAGATAGAGAGCGCGTCCCCGGTTCGCGTCGCCCTTCGCTTTGATCAGCGTCTTCAGTTTGGCGATCTCGGCGGGGTTGTTGGCGATGTTCAAGCCCGTCTTCATCACCTTGCTCAGCAACTCTTCCGCCTCCGTGTCACGGCGAGCATGTTTGCGTAACACTTCGGAGACTTCAAGCACCCGCTCGCGCGCCAGTTTGCCATCGAGGAAGAGCTTGCCCACTTCTTTCGCGCCCGCCGCCTCGGTGCCGAGCAGCATCACCGCATCGGCGTGCAGGCCGGCGTCGCTGACCTTGAGGAGTTGCCGGACATATTGCTTCGCGCCGCCCGAATCGAGGACGGCGAAGGTCCGCAGCGCCTCGCGCCGCAGCGACAATTGCTCCGCTTCCTTGCCCGCGAGGACGTCCTTCAAAGCCGGCAGGGCCGCCCGATCGTTCAGCACACGCAGCGCCCGAATGATCGCTTCTCGCTCCGCCAGCGGACGAGCCGTGTCGGCCAGCAGCTTGACCAGTCCCGGCGCTGCCTTTGTCACCCGGCCTTGCTCGATACCGGCGATGACCGAGAGACGCACCGCTTCGTGGTCGTCTTCCAGCAGGCCGAGCAGCCATTTCTCCGCCTTCGCACTGTCGAGCGCCTTGCCCAGCGACAGCACCTCCAGACCGGCGAGTTTCACCGTCAGGACCTCAGTGGGGTTCTTGAGCAGATAATCGAGGACCGGCTCCATCGAGATAGGCGGATCGAGCAGATAGTTGCCATAGGAGCGGATCAGGTCGGCGCGCTGCTTGACCGTCAAGTGTGGATAGGTGAGCAATCCCGGAATGGCGAGGGCGGCCGGCCGAGTCCGCATCCGCAGAAACGCATCGGCCACCAGGTTAATCTTCTTCTTGTCGCCGGACTCGAACAGCGACACGAGCCTTTCGATGCCGTTCTTGCCGAGCATTTCCATGGCGCGG
>JBBSDR010000898.1:0-4003 GCA_038240465.1 Gemmatales bacterium | reverse complement strand
CGAAACTACAACTGGCGGTGATGCTCGCCATCGGGACGCTGCTGGGCTATGCCGCCGCGTCGGGCAAGCTCAACCCCTTCTCGCGGGCCGAGGCGGGTTCGCCCGCTGCGCCATCCGAGCCGGCCGGGGATGAATGCTCGAGCTGCTGCCCCGAGGCGAAGAACCGGCATGGCCCAAATCGACGACATCGTCGGCGAAGTGATGAAGAAGCTCAAGGACTTGGGAGTGGACGACAATACCATCGTCGTGTTCACCACCGACAACGGCACGGAAACGTTCACCTGGCCGGACGGCGGCAACACGCTGTTCACGGGACAAAAAGGCACGATCTATGAAGGCGGTTTCCGCGTACCCGCGATCATTCGCTGGCGGGACCACGTCCCCGCCGGCACGGTCGAAAACGGTATCATCTCCGGCCTCGACTGGTTCCCGACCTTCGTTGCCGCCGCTGGCAACCCGAACATCAAGGAGGAACTGCTGAAGGGGAAGAAGATCGGCGACCGGACCTACAAGAACCACCTCGACACCTACAACCAGTTGGACATGATCACCGGCAAGGGGCCATCGAAGCGCCACGAGGTCTTCTATTTCGGCGAGAGCACCCTCGGCGCGGTGCGCATCGACGACTTCAAGTATCGCTTCATTGAGCAACCCAACGGCTGGCTCGGTGGCAAGGTCCATGTAGACGCCCCGTCGATCACGAACCTGCGCCTCGATCCCTTCGAGCGCCTGGGCATGCCGGTAAACGGAACTCTGGACGGCGGGCAGGGATTCTTTCAGCAGTGGTTCATGTATGAGTTCTGGCGCTTCGTGTTCGTCCAGGAGGAAGTAGCGAAGCTGGCCGTAACAGCCATCGAGTATCCACCGATGCAGAAGGGCGCGAGTTTCAATCTCGACGCCGTGAAAGAGAAGATTGCGGAAGCCATCAAGGCCCAGCACAGCAAGTAGTGTGGGTGTCGGAGCGAGCGCCCTCGATCAGGGCGCTCGCCTGTTCGTCAGTTCCAGTTGAGCGAGCATCATCATGCTGGCCGCCCAGATCGAGTGGATCCTGTTAGTCACGGGCCTCGCGACAGCCGGCGCCCTGATTCTGTGCCTGGCGCCGGTCACAATGCTGAAGATGATTTTCGGGCAGGCGCCCGCGGATGCGCTCAGTCTCCTCATCGTCCGCCACTGGGGGCTGCTGGTTGGTCTGGTCGGTGTTTTGCTTGTTTACGCCGCCTACCACCCTGAGACTCGCGTGTCAACGCTGCTCGTCGCCGTCGTGGAAAAAGCTGCCTTCGCACTCGGCGTGTTCCTCTCGCCCTTCCGTCACCGTCTGGCGGTGGTCGGCATGGCACTGGCTGACGCTGGCATGGCGGTAGTGTATGTGATGTACATGACTGGCGTATAGGAGTTCGCAGATTGAGAACCACCTCGCCATGCAGCCGGCGGCAGGCTCACGCTGGGTAGAACTCTGATGAATCAAGATGTTGTGAGAACATGGGCAAGCTGGCGTCAACTATTGAACCCGATAGTAAATCGATATTGCAGGCGATCGCTCCTTCGGCTATCCGAAACCATACCGCACCCGTTAAGGCCGAAAGGAGTTGGAGATGAGCCGGGTCTTGCTTTGCGCGCTGGTCAGCCTGCTCATCGCGCAGGCTGGTTTCAGCCAGCAACCCATCTATGGAGATGACCCGCACGCCTTGAATCAGCAAGCGCTTCAGGCTCCCCCTCAGGCGCCGAGCATGCGCGGAGAAATCCAATCCCTGAAAGCAGCCGTTCTCCAACTTCAGGGACGCATCGACCAACTCGAGCCGGCTTCCGGCAGCAAGCCCGGCGGGCCACCGTCAGGGTCAGACGTGTCCCTCCCCGCCTCATGCCAGCAGCTTCCGGGTGATCCCTCCCTCGCGCCTGGAGTCTGGATGCCCCCCAAGGTTGAGCGTGACGCGGCCTGGCCGATGAACGCGGCCTGGAAAAATGGCTTGCAGATTGAGAGCAAGGATGAACAATTCCGCGTGCATGTGGGCGGAAGCCTGCAGTTCGACACGGGGTGGAACTCCGCCAGCCAGGCGGTCCAGTTCGGTCCGGGCGGCATCGGCGAGTTGCAAGACGGGGCGTATTTCCGCCGCGCCCGCATCCGCGTTGACGGCACCCTGTATCAACACTTCGAGTGGGTGGCCGAGTTTGATTTCGCCAATAACATCGAAAACGACACCTCCACGAGTACCCAGCAGATCGGCAGTCCCAGCTTTAGCGATGTCTGGTTCGCAGTCAACGATTTGCCCTATCTCGGCACGGTGCGCGTGGGCTGGATGAAGGAACCAATCGGTTTCAACCACCTGACCAGCAGTCGCTGGCGTAATTTCATGGAGACTTCGCCAGGTACAGACTCACTGGGACTGCATTCTCCGGGGGTCCTGTTGCGCAACGAGAGCGAGGACGAACGGCTGACCTGGGCGGCTGGGTTCTTCCATACTCAGAACGACAATTTTGGCTTCGGCGTGGGAGATGGCCAGTATGCGGAAACGGGCCGCGTGACGTGGTTGCCCTGGTACGAGGACGAGGGGTCCCAACTGCTGCACCTCGGTATCGGGGCCACGCACCGGCATGTGGATGCAAACGCGGTCACTCTTCACGGCCGTCCCTCGGTCCGCACGATGCCGGGGTCGATTGAGCCTTCCCTGGCGGATACTGGAAGTATTGGGGGGACCACGCAGGAAGTGGTGGATGTGGAACTTGCGGGCGTCCTGGGGCCGTGGACGATTCAGTCCGAGTATTACGCCTCCTTTATTCACGATGCCGTCTTCCCGAACGATCCACCGTCGAACGGCGTGGCCAAAGGGACTCTGTTCTATCAGGGTGCGTATGTGGAGGCGCTGTACTTTCTCACGGGCGAATATCGCGCCTATAACCGTAAAAACGCGGTTTTCGATCGAGTCATCCCGCGCCGCAATTTCAACGTCTGGGGTGAAGAGGATGGCTGGGGGGCCTGGCAGGTCGGTGTCCGCTATGGGTATCTCGACCTGCAAGACAAGGGCGTCAACGGTGCGACGCTGAATGACGTCGTCCTCGGGTTGAACTGGTTCCTCAATCCCAATATGAAGGTCCAGTGGAACCTGGCGTTCGATCACCGCGACGCGACGCCATCGGGCAGCAATGGCTGGACGTATAACTTTGGTGCGCGGGTCGCCCTTGACTTCTGACAATGAACGGCGGGTATTGCAACCTGGGAACCGGGCAGGAAATTCTCACTCATGGGCCTCTTGAATTTTCGCTTTCTGCGTGTTCTGTATACCCCTCGACCGGAGGAACAATGCTTCATCGAGCGGGAAGAAGTTCAGCGCGATGAGGAGTTCGTTGTCCGTGTTGCCGTCCCGGATGACCGGGAGAGCGACCGGTTCTTCGGCGTGCCGTTGACGCGAAGAGGACTTCAGCCGGTCTGGCTGCGTATCACGAACAACGGTGTGCAACCTTATCGATTGCGCCTGGCAAGTCTGGACCCGAACTATTATCCGCCTCTGGAAGCGGCGTTTGTCAATCATTTCGCCATTGGGAGACGACTCGTTGGATTTGGCCTGCTCGCCTGGCTCTATTTTCCGCTGCTGCTCCTCCTGCCCTTCAAGCTCCTCGGAACTCGCTCGGCCAACCGGCGCATGAACGCCTTCTTCCAGGAGCATGGCCTCGGTTCGAGCCTGATCCTGCCAGGCCAGGAGTTGGCGGGGTTTGTCTTCAGCACACACGACGCGGGAACGAAACAGGTCACGGTAAGACTGGTGAACTCCGCCACGGTGAAAGAATTCTCGTTTTCGATTCCAGTCCCCGGTCTGAAGGTCGATCATGGGAGCAAACGATTCGAGGCACTGCAGAACGCTGTTGAGGGGATCGAATGCAACGAGGCTGAACTCCGCAACCGGCTCGCGGAACTGGCGCGAAGCACGACCAACCGGCGCGGGACGGTCGAGGGCGACCCTCTCAACCTGGTGGTGATCGGCGACTTCGACACCATCCTCAAGGGATTCGG
>JBBSDR010000897.1:0-4014 GCA_038240465.1 Gemmatales bacterium | reverse complement strand
GAAGCATCTTTCTCATTTATCGCAGGAACCAACCGTGCTGCTCTCCGATGTGACCGAAACGCCACTCGAATCGATCCGCGAACAACTCCAGACTCCGCTCGGAATGGGCGCTGCGGTGCTGGTGTCCGCCATCGTCATTTTCATCCTGGCTCACTTCTCCGGCCGGCTCTGGTACTCGATGTTCGGTCCGCCTCCGAAGGCCCCCGAGGACAACCTCAAGGAGCGTCTCGTCGAGTATCCGCCCGCGCCCGGCAAACCCGGTCCGCGCCGTCTGACGGTCGAGGGCTTGCCGGTCCGCGTCCGGCTCATCGTCGTCGCGCCGGTCGGCAGGAGCCGGCCCATCGATCCGGAGAGCGTCAACGATCTGCTCAACAACGTGGTTCGCGGGCTGAAGGAAATCATCCAGAAAGACAAACCGCGAATTCGCGTCTGGGGTCCGCAGTTGTCGAACACCGGCTTCGCGCCGATTTTCCATCGTCTGGCCGAGACGCAGACCGAGGACGGTGAGGCGTCTCACTGGGTCCTTGTCGCCGGTCCCGCCTCCGCCGCCGGCCAGCCGATCCTGCTGGGCCTGGCCGTCCACGCGGACGAGGCGAACGAACTGGGCAAGCTGACCGTCAGCGCCGAGCGCTGGGCGGAGACGGTGCGAGTGCAGACGATTGAGGAGTGAAGCGTGCAGACGGAGGTGATCCCGTGCGCTCTCTGTGGCCGGGCGTTTCAGCGTGCCACCTTGACGCGCCATCACTGTTTGCCGCGCTCCGAGGGCGGCACCGCCGAGGATATCGAGTTGATCTGTTCGCAGTGTCACGGGATGGTCCACGCGACCTATACCAACGAGACCCTTGCCGAGATGTATCCGACGATCGCGCAGTTGAGACGGGCGCCGGAACTGGGGAAGTACATACGCTGGGTGCGCAAGCAGCCCTCGACACGGCGCACGCGCAATTTGCCGCGGAAACGTAAGCTGTGAAAGCGATCTTGGCGGTTCGTGTGTTCAGTCTGGACCCGTTCAACTTCCTCCAAAGCCGGTGAGGGGACGCAATTCAGCCGGATGGAACCCGAGAACGATGTCCTCGCGTGGGATGCCGGCTGCGAGCAGTTCCTCCGCCACGGGCCGAGAGGTGCCGTCATACTGAATCCAGACTTTGCCGCCGCTGATATCGATGTGGACTACTGAACCGTGAACACGGCGCACGCCATCCCATCCCAGGTGAAGTACTTCGTAGTGGTCTCGATCCCGGTCAACGATAGCCTCTGTCTCGATCTGACCGTGAGCGGGTTTGTACCGCGCATACTCCTCAATGAGATGGCGGACAATCTCTCGGTAGCGTTCTAGTTTATCCATCGGACGACTTTCTTCAGCAATTCGTCAAAAACCAGTACCCGCAGTTTCACGCGAGCCACAATCAATTGTCCGAATGGCTCGGCGAGCAGACTTTCGTAAACCCGCCCGGGTACTGCCAGATAGAGTACACGATCGGGTTCCGTTTCTGCCAGGACAGCCCGATAGATATCGAACTGCCCCACCGCTTCTTGAAGATCGCGGATCGGAGAAGGACTCAGGAAGCTCTGGACCTCGACTGCGATTCGTTGTCCATCCCTCTCGGCAGCGACTGATGCTCTTTCTGACCGAGATCAACGAACAGGTCCTTGCCTCCATAAGCGAGAGTCAAGGGGTCGTGAGTGACCACCCAACCGTCTGCCGTCAGCGCCTGAACGACGCAATCGTGATAGATGTTCTTTGCAGGCACGAACTAGCCTCATCCGAATCGATTGGCCACGAGGCGCGGTTGATTGCGTGAGCTTCGCGCATGCAACCGTGCCTCGCGCCTCAACAACTCCAGTTTACGCCTCTCTTATAGCCGATCCAGCGAATCGATCCAGCGCACCAGCTCCTTGAGCGTCTTCTCGGTGTCCAGATCGAAATAGTCGTGACCCTTCTCCTTCAACTCGCGCAGCTGCACCGGATAGCGATACTCCTTCAACTTCGACTCGCTCTCCTTGACCGCGTCGAGGATTGGGTCCTTCTCGCCGACGACGATGAAGAACGACAGCGGCTGATTCGCCAACCGTTCCTTGGGATTGGCCGTCAGCACTGCGCCAACGGTCGCCACGCCGCGAATCAGATCGCGCGCCGCGAAGCCCATGTAAAAGGCCATCTGCCCACCGACGCCCATACCATGCGCCACAATGCGCCGGCGATCGACCGTGTAACCCGTCGTCACCGCTCGTACCGCCTCGCTGACGAACTCCATCTCGTTGGCCACCCAGCCGGTGTCGTTCTCACTGACCGGCATCACCATGATGAGCTTGTGATCGAAGCAGTAGTCGTCCCACTTGTTCTTGATGCCCTCGATGTCGCGTTCCTTGTTCTTGTTCACCGGATGGAGCCAGATGACCACGCCGAAGGAGATGTTCGGATCGTAATTCTCGGGGACGTAGATCCAGTAATTGCGGTCCCGGGCCGCGTTCGCCCGCTTCATCAGCCCGGTCGGCGCTTTCGGCTTCTCCTTGTCGTCCTTCTTCTCCTCCTTCTTGTCCTCTTTCGCGTCCTTCTTGTCATCCTTCTTGGGCATGGGGTCCGGCTTCGGTCCCGGACCGGGGAGGGTCTTCTTCGGCTGTAGGGCCTTCTCGAAGCTGGACTCCTTCGGCAGGTCCTCCGGCACCGCATCGTTGAAATCGCCGAGTTTGACTGTCAGCTTCTTCGTTTCCTTCGTCCCTCGGGGGATGATCTCCAGCGCGATCTCCGTCCCGGGCCGCAGCGTGGCGATCATGCCGGACAGTTGCTCGCGGCCGGCGATGGGCTGAAGGCCCGCTTCATTCGGCCCGATCTTCGTGATGCGGTCGCCTTCCTTGAGGCCCGCTTCCGCCGCGGGACTCTTGCGGAAGACATATCGCACCGCGATGCCCGGCTCCGGATCGTCGCGCATCGGCAGGATGCCGAGGAACGGACGATTGAACGCTGCCATGGCGCTGCCGAGCTTCGCTTCCTTGATCTCAAGCGTGTCCTTGCCGCGCTGATACTTCAGCGCCACGCTGTCGCCCTCGTACTTGCTGCCGAGTTGGTGCAGCACCTGGGCGTAATTGTTGACTGCCTTGCCGTCGATCTCCAGCACCCGGTCACCCGGCTTGAGGCCGACGGATTCGGCTGCGGAACCAGGAGCGATGGTGCCGACGATCGGCTCATCGGAATACTGATCGTTGCTTTTCATGGTGACGCCGAGCAGGCCCTTCTTGAGGTCCTTGCCCGCCTTCATCCGCGGCAGCACGCGATAGATGTCCTCCAGCGGCATGGCAAAGCCGATACCGGAGTCGTACCACTCGAAGCCCGCCGTCTCATTCTCGGCGCGCGGCGAGGCCGGGACGAGAACGCCGATCACCCGGCCCGTCAGGTCGATCAGCGGCCCGCCGTAGTTGGTCGGCGACACCTTGGCGTCGGTCTGGACGGCCTTGCCCCAGATGCGGCTGATGGCCGACGCGATGCCCTGGCTGACCGAGGGGACGTCATCGACGTTGAGGGCCAGCGTCCGGCCAATGGCCAGCGTCGTCATGCCGACCTGGACATCCTTCTTGGGGAAAGCCGTCGGAATCGGCAGGTCCTTGTCATTGAAGTTGAGCAGGTGCAAAAGCGTTAGCATGCGCGTCTGATCAGTGGCCATGACCTTGGCCACGAAGCGTCCCTTCTTGCCGGGGACGGCGACGAAAATCTCCGTCGGCTTGTTGGCGAAGTTGAAGGCGCTGGTGATGACGTAGCCGTCAGCGGAGACGATCAGTCCCGTCGTCGGCCCGCTGCCCTTGCGGATGCGCTGGCCTTGAGGGCCGGCGATGATGACGTCGGTGCCGCCCACTGTCTCGATGGCGACGACAGTCGGTGCCACCTTGGCGACGGCCGCCTTGATGGCCTGTTCCTGGAGTTCGCCGAGGTCCTGCCCGCGCGCGCTGCCGATGACCGCAACGAACGCGATGGAAAATAAGAATCGCTTCATGGTGCGATTGTTCCTTGGAGGTTGTGAT
>JBBSDR010000896.1:0-4014 GCA_038240465.1 Gemmatales bacterium | reverse complement strand
GCGCATGCTCTTGTGGGACACGGCAACCGGGAAGGAAGTGGGCACGATCACGGCCCGGATGCTCATGCTTGTCGCCCTGTCGCCCGACGGCAAGCGCTGCGCGACGGGTGACTCCGGCAGGGTCCGCATCTGGGACGTTGCCGCGGGAAGGGTGATCCGCCAGCTTACGACTACCGACGCCTCGGTTCAGAGCCTGGCTTTTTCGCCAGACGGGCGGACGATCGCCTCGGGCAGTTCCGAGGGGACCGTTCGGCTTTCGGACGTTGACACCGGCGAGGAACTCCTCAAGGCGGCCGGCCACCACGGTGCGGTGACAGCGCTGGCCTTTGCCGGTGACAGACAGCTGGCATCGGCGAGCCTGGACACCACGGTCCTCCTCTGGGACCTAGCCGCGCTGGCCGCTGCTCCCGGGAGGCTGGGCGTTGATCCCTCGGCGGAGGAGTTGGACAGGGCATGGGCCGACCTGGCCCTGGAGGCACGTCCCGCTTACCGTGCGAGTTGGATGCTTCGGGACGCGCCGGAGAAGGCCCTGGCACTGCTGCGACAGCGCCTGCACCCGGCCGTCGCGATGTCCGAACACGACCTGCGCCGGCTGATTGGCGAGCTGGACAGTGACAAATTCGCCGCGCGCGATCGGGCGTCGCGGGAACTGGCGCAGCTAGGGACGATGGCCGAGGCCGCCTTGCGCGAGGCGCTGAAGGAATCGCCAGCGCTTGAGTTGCGGAAGCGCGTCTTGGAGTTGCTCGACCGTCTCAAGGTATCCCCGGTAGCTGAGCGGCAGCGCGCCCTGCGCGCCATCGTGCTGCTGGAGCGCATCGGCACGCCCGCGGCACGCGCCCTCCTGAAACACCTGGCACGAGGTGAATCGCAGGCCCCGAGCACGCAGGCGGCGAAAGCCGCGCTGGATCGCCTCACACGGCGCTCCACACTCCCCTGACAAGGGCCGGCGGAGTTAGCGCGAGCCAGGGCCGAAGCGCCAGTTCAACTGGGCGATTACGTTCGTATCGAACTGCCGGTCACCCCAAGTGGGAAGGACAGGCCCACGGACAGGTCGGCCCTCTTGCCCAGCCGTGCAATCAGGCCGTTGGTGGCGTTGGCGTGCAAAAGGGGAGCGTGCAAAAGGGGCGGCACAGAAGGTGGTAGCCTCCGCCGTGCAAGCACATACAAACGCCATTGGAAGCCCCGGGACTGACTGCCGAGAGTGGATGCTGCTTCGACGTGTTTCGTCGCCCGGCCCTTCGCTGCATGCTTCTCCCAGCGCCTTCCGTGAAGCAAGCGGCGGATGGCAATGGAGGATCGCCGTTGTGAGCAAACCGTTTGATGCAACCCCGAAGGGATTGATCGAAATCCGCCCCGCCGATTGGCCGGCCTTCCTCGGCGTGAATGCCCGCGCTGTGGAAGTGGCCGATGCCGATGTGTCCACCGTGACAGCAGCCGCCGACAAGGTGCTAATCGTCCGAGCCGATGACGGGGACCGGGTTCAGCACCTTGACTTTCAGTCGGGGCCGGACGCCTCGGTCCCGCGCCGGACTCACGGCTACAGCGCCCTGCTGGAGGATCGCCACCTGCTGCCGGTCGAGAGCGTGGTCGTCCTCCTGCGGCCCGAGGCAAACCTTAGCGCCATCAACGGGCTTTACGAGCGCCGCTTGCCCGGCGCCGCGAAGCCCTACCTTCAGTTCCGCTATCGAGTGATCCGCGTCTGGCAACTGCCGGTCGAAACCGTGCTGAAGGCAGGAATCAGTGTGTTGCCGTTGGCGCCGATTAGCGCCGTAAGGCAGAATGAACTGCCGGCTGTCATCGAACGGATAAAGCAGCGCCTCAATGCGGAGCCTGACCAGGCGACGGTGGCGGAACTGTGGACGGCGACAAAGGTTCTGCTGGGCCTGCGCTACACCGCAGCGTTTGTCGAACGGCTATTACAGGGAGTGCGAGCCATGAAAGAATCGACGACCTACCAGGCCATCAAGGAGGAAGGCCGCGCGGAGGGGCGGCTGGAAGAGGTCCGCGAGGACATTCGTGTTCTCGGTGAAGAGAAGTTCCGGAGTTCGCTGCCGCCCCATGTCCAGACCCTCCTGGAGGGCATCCTGGATGTGGAGCAACTCAAGCAATTCCTGAAGCGGATTCTGGAGGTTGATACCTGGGACAAGCTCATGACACCGCCCGCCGCCCCGGCGCGTCCGACTCGGAAAAAAAGGAAGTAAGTGGACGAGCGCGGAAAATGGATCCGAGCGCGGAAGGAGCCTCTGGGGCCGGATTTCCAATCCGGCCCCAGAGGTCAATGCCGGAAATGGCGGATGCCGGTGAAGATCATCGCCAGGCCGTGCTCGTCACACGCGTCGATCGACTCCTGATCGCGCACCGAACCGCCCGGTTGGACGATGGCCGTCACCCCCGCCTGCGCTGCCGCATCGACGTTGTCGCGAAACGGGAAGAACGCATCCGACGCCATCACCGAGCCGCGCGTCTGGTCTCCCGCCTTGCGCGAGGCGATGTGGACCGAATCGACCCGGCTCATCTGGCCGGCACCGACGCCCAGCACCTTGCCGCCCCGCGCCAGCACGATCGCGTTTGACTTGACATGCTTGCACACCAGCCAGCAAAACTGCAAGTCGGACATCTCCTCTGCCGTCGGCGCGCGCTTCGTCACCACCTTCACATCGCCGTTCTGGTCGGCGCCGCGGTCGCGCTCCTGCACCAGCAAACCGCCATCGATCCGGCGATAGTCCAGTCCCTGCGTCACCAGGTCGAGCGGTCCCGTCTTGAGGATGCGGACGTTCTTCTTCCAGGTCGGCCGAGTCGTCAGCACCTCGAACGCCTTGGCGCTGTAGCCGGGCGCGATGATGCACTCGACGAAGCGATTCGGCTCCGTGATCTGCATGGCCGTCGCCTCGTCCAGCTCGCGGTTGAAGCCGAACACGCCGCCGAAAGCGCTTTGCGGATCGCCCTCGTAGGCCTTGCGGAACGCTTCTTCCAGCGTCGCGGCAATCGCTGCACCGCAGGGGTTATTGTGTTTGATGACAGCAGCGGCGGGATTACCAAACTCGCGAACGAGGTTGAGGGCGCTGTCGAGGTCGAGCAGATTGTTGTACGACAGTTCCTTGCCGTGCAGGGTCTCGGCACTGGCGACACACGCCGCTTTCACGCCCGCCTCGACGTAGAAGGCAGCCTTCTGATGCGGGTTCTCGCCATAGCGCAGATTGCTCTTCTTCTCGAAATGCAGATCGAGCGCTGCCGGCCAGCCCGGCTCGGACCCGGAAGCGAGCTGACGCGTGAAGTAAGCGCTGATCGCCGCGTCATAAGCGGCGGTGCGCGCGAACGCCGCCGCCGCCAGACGTTCGCGCGTCGCCAGGCTCGTTCCTCCCGACAAACGCAACTCTTCGAGGATGGCCGCATACTGTCCGGGGTCGGTGATGACGGCGACGTCGTGATAGTTCTTCGCCGCCGAGCGCATCATCGATGGACCGCCGATGTCGATATTCTCGATGATCTCCTCGTGCGTGCTGCCGGGCTTGGCGATTGTTGCCTCGAAGGGATAGAGGTTGCAGACGACAAGATCGATCGGCTGAATGCCTTGCTGCTCGATGGTCTGGACATGCTGCGGATTGCCGCGAATGGCGAGGAGTCCGCCGTGGATCTTGGGATGGAGCGTCTTGACCCGGCCATCGAGGATCTCGGGAAAGCCGGTCACCTCAGCGATGTCGCGCACTTTCAGGCGCGCGTCGGCGAGGGCCTTGCGGGTGCCGCCGGTCGAGATCAGCTCGACACCCAGTTCCACCAGGCCGCGCGCCAGGTCGAGAAGTCCATTCTTGTCGCTGACGCTCAGCAGCGCCCGGCTGATCTTTACGACTGACATTGCGATGAATCCTTTCCTGTACCGTGGTGCAGGCGGCTCGCCTGCTCTTCTGCTGGCAGGCGCTTCTGCCGTGGTGCAGGCGGCTCGCCTGCTCTTCTGCTGGCAGGCGCTTCTGCCGTGGTGCAGGCGGCTCGCCTGCTCTTCTGCTGGCAGGCGCTTCT
>JBBSDR010000895.1:0-4018 GCA_038240465.1 Gemmatales bacterium | reverse complement strand
TTCGGTTAGCCGCGACGCGGAGTCCACGGAGCGGAATGCGTAGCGCGTTTTCCCAACACGCGCTCCCCTCGAAGACTCGCGTCGCGGCTAAACGTCAGAACAACTCGCGCACGGGATTGCCGTCGCAAATCTGGTGCGGCTGGCCCTGAAGATCGACCACGCTCGAACGCGGATCGACGCCCAGCGCCGCGAAGATCGTCGCCGCCAGATCGCTGATGTGGACCGGACGCTCCTTCGGATAGCCGCCGATCCAGTCCGAGGAGCCGACGATGTTGCCGCCCTTGACGCCGCCGCCCGCCAGGGCCACCGAGTAACAGTTGCACCAGTGATCGCGGCCGGTCGCGTCATTGCCGGCATTCGAGAACTTCACTCCTCGACGCGGCGTCCGGCCGAACTCACCCATCCACACCACCAACACCTCGTCGAGCAAGCCGCGCTGTCCCAGGTCTTCCAGGAGAGCGCCGAAACTCTGATCCGCCGGGGGAAGCAGCGTGTTCTTCACCAGCGCGTCGTGGCCGGTGTGCGTGTCCCAGGATTGAGCCTCGACCGCCGTGTGCGAGAAGACCGTCACGAACGGCACTCCCGCCTCCACCAGCCGCCGCGCCAGCAGCGTCCCCTGGCCGATGAGGGTCCTGCCGTAGCGATCGCGGACTTTCGGCGCTTCCTTCGAGAGGTCAAACGCCTCCTTCGCCTTCGTCGTCGTCAGCAGACCGAAAGCCCTCTGCTTGAGGGTGTCCATCGCCTCAATGCCGCCGCCCTTCTCCAGCAATCGCTGCCGGCCGTCGAGTTGCTGCAACAGGCTCGCGCGGCCTTCGAGTCGTTCGGCGTCCATGTCGGGGGGCAGACCGAGTGTCTCGACGCGAAAGTTCGCCGCGGCCGGATTGGCCCTGAGGACGAAGGGATCGTAAGCAGCGCCGAGGTAGCCGGCGTTCAGGCCAGGCGTCTTCGCCGGGCCGTTGTTCGTCACCTCGGGAATGATGACGTGATCGGGCATCGCGGGTTTGCCGGAGCGCAGTTTCGCCAGCACGGAGGCGTAGTGCGGATGATCGCTCCGCTTCGCATGAGTCTGGCTCGACACGGCCATCGGGTCATTTGACTCCCGCCCGACAAGGCTGCAGTAGATCGCGGGATTGTGACAGCGAATCGTGTGATGGACGCTGCGGATGATCGCGAGATTGTCGGCCTGCCGGGCGATCATCGGCACGCCCTCGGTCAACTGCATGCCGGCAACGCGCGTTCGCAGCGGCTTGAACAGGCCGCGCACTTCCTCCGGCGCGTTCGGCTTCGGATCGAACGTCTCGCACTGGTAGGGTCCGCCAACCTGGAAGACGACGATGCAGGCGCGCGCCTTGGCCGGCTGGCGCTTCTCGGCAGCGAGCGTTCGCAACAGGCCCGCGTTCATCAGGCTGACACCGCCCAACTGGAGAAACCGGCGGCGCGTGCTGGACAGGCTCGACATGAGACACCTCCCGTTCCAGGAATCGTCCTCGATGGCGTCCTCTCTACTCTAGCCGTTCGCTCCGCCTCTTGCGACAGGCTGGCGTCCATGCTAGGGTAACACCATTTCCGTGAGCATCGAGAGAGACGTGATGGACGAAGAGAATCGTCGAGAAACCGTGGCCGACGCCGTGCGACCCATCCTCGAAGAGGGCGAGGCGTACAGCGTTTTCTGTCACGAAGGCGAGATCCACGTCAAGGAGGCCGACACCTCCGTTTGTGCCGTGCGCCATCCGCGACTCTATGGCCGATTGCTCAGCCTCAGCGCCCAACTCGACCAGGCCGGCGCCGGCATCAGCCGCGTGCCGACTCTCGCTGCCCTGGCCTTCTGCGTCGGTCTGCATCTGCGCTGGTGGGACGACTTTCTCGGCCCGGCACTCGTCGATCAGCTCAACCACTGGCTCTTCTTCCTGCTGGTCTTTTATGTGATCTTCCAGGGACTTGGCATCGTCAACAACGCCCTGCGGCGCGGCGTCTATCGCAGTGGCCGCGAGGAGTTGTTCGCCCTGCTGGCCGAGGAAAAGCTGGACCGCGATACCCTGCTGGCCATGATCGAGGACGACCCGGCCGTCAGTCGTGTTGGCCATTACCTGAAGCTCGACACCGAAGCGCCTCGCGCCACGCCCCGGCTGGCGGACCGAGGTTGAACGAGGTTACCCATGCTCGAAACGACGCGCCTGCTCCGCGATCTCGTTCGCCTTCCCAGTGTCAATCCAATGGGCCGGCCGCTCTCCGGCGAGTACCTCTACGAGCATCGCGTCACCGCTTATCTCGAACAGTTCTTCCGCGATCTCGGCGTCCCCTTCGAGCGCCAGTCCATCGCGCCCCAGCGCGACAACATCGTCGCTCGCTTCGAGCCGCCCGGCCATCCGACCACGCTTGTCTTCGAGGCCCATCAGGACACGGTGCCGACCGATAACATGACCATCGACCCGTTCGGCGGGACCATCGACAACGGCAAGCTCTTCGGCCGCGGCGCCTGCGACATCAAGGGCGGCATGGCGGCCATGCTCGCCGCCTTCGCCCGCCTGGTCCGCGAGAAACCGCAAGGGACCGCCGCCGTCGTCATGGCCTGCACCGTCGATGAGGAACACACCTTCCTCGGCGTCCAGCGCCTGGCGAAGACGCTGAAGGCCGACGGCGCCGTCGTGGCGGAGCCAACACAGTTGCAGGTCGTCCATGCGCACAAGGGAGTCGTCCGCTGGCACCTACAGACATCCGGCAAGTCGTGCCATAGTTCCCGGCCCGAACTGGGCGTCAACGCCATCTATCACATGGCGCGCATCATGCCGCTTGTCGAGGAATATGCCAAACAGTTGCAAGCGACACACCGCGATGAACTCCTCGGCCCGGCGACGATGAGCGTTGGCCGAATCGACGGCGGCACCAGCGTCAACACGGTCCCCGATCGCTGTCAGGTCGAGATTGATCGCCGGCTTATCCCCGGTGAGGACCCCCACGCCGCCCTCGAAGAGTTTCGCACCGCTCTCAAACGACAGGTCCCTGCCGAGATCGCCTGGTCCTGCTCCGATCCCTTTCTGACCATGCCCGCGCTGCCGCCGCAGGCCGACAGCGCCATCGCTCACAAGCTCGGTCAGGCGATTGATAGCGTACTCGGCCGGCATGAGGTACTGGTAGTGCCGTATGGCACGGATGCCTCGACGATTGTGTCCGCGGGGATTCCATCGGTCGTCTTCGGTCCCGGCGACATCGCCCGCGCCCACACGCGCGATGAGTGGGTGCCGCTCGACGAGGTCGAACAGGCCAGTGAAATTCTCTATCGGCTGGCGCGACAGGCATGACCGATATATCCGTCGCGTTCCCTGTTTCTTCTCCGACCTATCGCATCGGCGCTGTTTCGCCTTGATTACCGATCTTATGCGCTCGCCGCAGATTGACTCCCCTGTGTCATCGGCTAAAGTTGTCATGCCGGAAAGGGATTGCTGCCGCTGGCTGAACGCGACGGTCTTCGCTGTCATGAAGGGATCACGCCAACTCGTCTCTTCGAGGTTGCGACTGGCCGCCGATGCGGACAATCACCAGAAGCACCCCGGCGTGGTCTGCTGCTCCAGACTGTCCGGGGTGCTTCTCCCTTTCCAGCGATTTCATCGGACAATCCGTCCCAGGTCCACCTCGCCGCACAGCAGTCGAAACCCCGCCCCTTCCGTCACAATCTCCAGCCCGCGCGCCGGGTCGGCAAGCAAAGCGCGCAAACAACTCGCATGCTCGGGACGAGGCCGATCGCCCAGCACCAGGAAGCCGAACCGATCCGCGAGGTCCCAGACGTCCTCCGACTCGTCGCGCAACACTAGCAGATTGCAGCCCGCGCTCCGAAGCGCCAGCGCCTCCGCTTCCGTCAGCTCGCTGACCCCGCGTCCACTCAGCGTCAAGGATTTGCCGTTGAGCAGCAAGCCCTGCGCTCCGACGCGCATTTTTCTCAGCCCATGCGGGACGACGACGCTATCGACGCGCTGGCCGTCCTGCAACTGTTCGACCGGTCCTGAATAGAGAAAGGGACTCT
>JBBSDR010000894.1:0-4021 GCA_038240465.1 Gemmatales bacterium | reverse complement strand
GTTTGTGGTTTGCGGGCCCTCGTGCGGCTGGCGGTTTCGGGGTGTTCGGCCGCAACGCCGCACGCGCCAAGACAACCCCGAGTGAATCTCGATGAGCGATGCGCATCCTTCTCGACAGTTTTGCGGCCGAACGCGGCGCGAGTTCCTCTGGCAGACCGGAGGCGGCTTCGCTTCCGTCGCTCTCGCCGGCATGCTCGGCGACAGCTTCTTCGCCAAACAGGCCGTCGCCGCCGACGGGCTGTCGAAGTTCGTCAACCCGCTGGCGCCGAAGAAGCCGCACTTCGAGCCGAAAGCGAAGAGCGTCATCTTCATCTTCTGCTACGGCGGACCGAGCCACGTCGATACCTTCGACTACAAGCCGAAGCTCTATCCGCTCGACGGCAAGACGATCACCGTGAAGACGTTTGGCCGCGGCGGACACAAGAACCAGGGCCGAGTCGTCGGCCCCAAGTGGAAGTTCAACCAGTACGGCCAGTGCGGCAAGTGGATCAGCGACCTCTTCCCTCACGTCGCCACCTGCGCCGACGACATCGCCTTTCTGCACGCCATGTACGCCGAGTCGCCGATTCACGGCTCGGCCATGCTGATGATGAACTCGGGTCGCATCCTCAGTGGCCATCCAAGTCTTGGCTCGTGGATCAACTACGGTCTCGGCAGTGTCAACGAGAACTTCCCCGGCTATGTCGTCATGCTCGACAAGACGGGCGGACCGATCAGCGGGCCAAAGAACTGGTCGAGCGGCTACATGCCGGCCGCGTACCAGGGCGTCGTCATCCGCGCCGACGGCACGCCCATCCACGATCTCGCCACCCCGCCGGGCGTGACGCGCGAGGCCCAGCGTCATCTGCTCGACCGACTGCGCGAGAAGAACGAGGAACATCTGGCCGGCCGAGCCGACAACAGCGAGCTAGCCGCGCGCATCGCCAGTTACGAACTGGCCTACAAGATGCAACAGCACGCGCCCGAGGCGGTCGATTACGCGCAGGAGACAAAGCAGACTCAGGAACTCTACGGCATCGACCGCCCCCAGACGGCGGACTTTGGCCGCAAGTGTCTGCTGGCGCGGCGGCTGGTCGAGCGCGGCGTGCGTTTCATCCAAATTTATTCCGGCGGCGCTCACAACGACGACAACTGGGACGCTCACAGCGACATGGTGAAGAACCACACCAAGCACGCCGGCAACACCGACAAGCCGGTCGCGGGACTGCTCAAGGACCTGAAGCGGCACGGCCTGCTCGATTCGACACTGGTGGTGTGGGGCGGCGAGTTTGGCCGGCAGCCGACGGCGGAGTACGCAGTCGGCACGGGGCGCGATCACAATGCTTATGGCTTCACGATGTGGCTTGCGGGCGGCGGCATCAAGGGCGGCACCAGCGTCGGCACGACCGATGAGTTAGGCAGCGCCGGCGTGGAGGATCGCTATCACGTCAAGCACCTGCACGCGACGATCCTGCACCAGATGGGACTCGATCCGAACAAGCTGGCGTACTTCTACAGTGGCCTGGATCAGAAGCTCGTCGGTGTCGAGGGCGCGGAGCCTATCGCGAAGATCATCTGAACGCTCATTGGCCTTGCAATCAATGAGATACCTTCGAGAGGAGCGGTTTATGCGCTGGCCGTCCTTCACGATTTTCCTCTTCCTGCTCACTCCTACCCCTTTGTTTGTCCCTCGGGAACGTCTCGCCACCCTCGCAACGTGAGTGTGTCCCGCGAACCTTTTGCCCATTCACACCTATTGCCTATTGCCCCTCGACAGCAGAGCAAGCCTTGCTCTTGTCAGTTCCTGGCTGTATCGTAAACAGGGGTTGGCGCGGTTCGCAGGCAATCTCGATTCGAGAATCGTTGATGCAGGATTCTTCTTTGAATTTATGGGACCAGAACGGGCCACCGACGCTTAGTCAAGCGCTCTGGCTGCGGCTGCTGGATGCAACTGATCGACTACAGCCCGCTCTATGGACTGGGAACCGTGAAACGGGGTATCAGCGGCTTAGCGATGCCTTCCGCGAGCTGGTTGACTGCAGGACCGCCCTCTGGCTCGTGGGGGACGAAAAACCAGAAATGCTGCAGCTCGTGGCATGTTCCCCTGCATGCGACCACGGCACAGCGACCGAGTTCCCCCTGGCCGCCTTCGAGTTCACTTCGAACCAGCCAGTGCGTGTCCGGGCGACCAAAGCGCAGGCCCTGCCGGAAGACGTGGCATTTTGCCCGGCCCAGTGGCTTCAATCCGTGCGGTGGCCGATTCGGGACCGAAAGAACAGGCGGATACTCGGCGGACTCATCGCGGTGCAGGATACGGCGGGCGGCGTATTGCCGGAGGAGGCTCCTGCACTCGGGACGCTGTTCGCTCCCAAGGCGGCTGCCGCGATCGAAACCGGCCGCCTACTCGTTTCAGTCCAGGACTTGCTGAAAGAGATTCAAGAACCACAGACCTTTCCGGGTGTTTTGGAAGTGATCCTTCGGAAAGCCGTCCGGTTGCTCGGGGCGGACCGGGGAGACATCGCCTATTACGACTGGGAGAAGGGCAGGCTTGTGATCTGCCCCTGGCAGCCTTTAACACGCGAACTGATGTGGGAGACACTACCGAGAAGCGGGCCAAGAGGGCTGATCCGCAAGGTTTGGGACGAGAAGTCCGACCTGCTGTTGATCTCCGATGTCTCTGCCTCTCAGGCGCGGCAAGATTATGTGTGTTGCGATGAGCAAACCAGGAGCGAACTGCTCGTTAAACTGAGCCTGGGTGATCGTCGCCTTGCTGTCCTCAACCTCGAATCTTTCAAGGAGGGTGGGTTTGACGAACAAGACGGGGATAGGCTCCGCTTTCTCACTCAAGGGGCCGTCGATCATTTTCCTCTCATCGAAAAAAAGTCGCGATACGGCAAAATCCTCGAGGTCATGGCCGAGCGGGGGTTGCCGCGGGAGAAGATTGCCGAAAGTATCCTTGAGAGTGTACGCGCCATCTTTGGGTATGAGCGAGGGATCATCTATATTCCCAATTACAGCACGCGCCAGTTGCGTGCCTTCGTCCAGATCGGCCTTGACCGTGACCTGAACGCCGATCCCTTTGTCTATGAATTCAACGAGTCGGCCCTCGCTACGCTTGTATTCCGAACCAAGGAGGCCACCTGGATCGAGCACCCGTTGGAGGACTATAGAATCAACCGTAAAGGCGTGCATGCGTTTGAAATCAAAGACCCGATCGTAGGCGTGCCAATGCTCGATGGGACCGAGGTGATTGGTGTGCTTGTCGCCTGGAGCAAAATCAACCCTCCACCGACGAAAGATCATCTGCGACTCCTCTTGCCGTTTGTCCGTCTCGCGACTTTACTCCTGCGGGAGGATTTAGCGCAAAAGCGAAGCGAGCAATTCATCAAGGCTCAAGGCCGCATTCTCAAACGAATGCAGCAAACGCTCGACCTGGAAACGAACCTGCGCGAGGTGATGCTCGGCGTGGAGGAAATGGGATTCGATCGCATCCGCGTATTCAGGTACGAGCCGGGGGACGAGAGCATGCGCGGCCTCTTCTCGTCAGGAATGGGGGAGTACGCTTTCGAGGCCAGGCCCTACAGGGCGACCATGAGGGAGGGAGAAGACTTTAACCCGCTCGTTAAGCGGCTGATCGACGGAATCAGAGGAGAAGATCAGGCGGGACTCCTGGCCAAGCGCTACGCAGAACCCGACCCCCATGCGGCCCGGCTTGGCAAAGAGGATGTGGGCGAGTGGATCGACGTGCCTCTGATCAGCGCGGGGAAACTTTACGGAGAACTCTCTGCGGACAACAAGTTCTCGCGGAGGAGGATCACCGCCGATGACCTCGAATATTTTAACGCGATGGGGGCGCTGGCGGCCCGGGCCTTCGCGATTCACGAAAAACGTGGAATGCTTAACACGCGCAGCATGTCGCAGCTATACAATCGCATCAGTGTTGAGCCTGACCGGAGGGTTGTTTTGCAGTGTCTGCTGCACTACCTGACTCATCCCAGTGAGGGACTGGGGTTCTCAAATGCGCTTTTTTTTGGGGCCGTTT
>JBBSDR010000893.1:0-4023 GCA_038240465.1 Gemmatales bacterium | reverse complement strand
GTCTTCAACACGGCTCCGCTGCGGGCCAACAAATAGCGTCCGTCCGGCGTCACGAGGAACTCGCCGCCGAGTGCCCTGTCGTTCCGCGCCGGCGAGCGATAAATCGCCGGCTTGTCCTCCAACCGCACCGGCAACACCATGCCATCAATGGAGCCAGGCGTCACGCCCTGGGTCGCCACATACAGACGCTTCTGATCGGCCGACATGCGCAGCAGCGAGCGCGTCCAGATGCCTCCCCAGCGCGACAGGACAGCGCCGTTCGTGTCGGCGACGGCGATCTCGGCATAGTCGCGACTCTCGCCGCTGAGGTAGAGCCGGCCACGATCGTCCGCGGCGACGTCGTAAGCGCCAAAAGGAACGGCAAACGTCTTCTGGATTGCCCATTTCGGCGCGTCGATGGCCTGGATGCCGGTCGCGCGCTCGCCGGGCTTGAAAGCGAACAGCACCTTGCCGTCCGGAGTCATCGTCAGCGCTTGCATCCCGTCCGACAGCGGGATCGGTTTGCGTCCCAGTTCTCCGCTCTCGGTGTCGATCCGTTCGAGGTGGGCGCCGCCATTGATGCCGAGGAAGTACAACCAGCGGCCAATGGGCGACAGCTTCAGCGAGTGAATGGACCGCGACGTCGGGATGATCCGCGCCGGCCTCAGTTCCTTGACGATCGGCTGCTCATCGATGCGGACCTCGGGCTTCAGCGGCGGAGGTGCATCCCCCCTGCCCTTCACCAGTTGCCAGACGCGCACCTCCGCGTCGGCGCTGCCCGAGAGCGTGGCGTTGCCGTCCGGCGTGAAGGCGACGGCGACGACGGAAGCGGAGTGCTTGCCGAAGCGTTTCAGTTCCTTGCCGTCAGCGGCGTCCCAGAGACGCACGCTCGCGTCACTGCCCGACGAGGCCGCCCATTTGCCGTCGGGCGAAAGAGCAACCGACTTGACGTGAGAGGCGTGTCCCATGAAGGAGCGGACCGCTCGCCCCGTCGCAACGTCCCACAGGCGGACGCTGCCATCGTCGGCGCCGGTGACGATCTGCTTGCCATCGGCTGAAAAGACCGCACACGTCACGGAATCCGTATGTCCCTCGAACGTCCGCAATTCGCGGCCCGTCGCCACGTCGAACAGGTGCAGCACGTTTCCGGCGCAGACGCCAACCGACTTGCCGTCCGGCGCGAAGACGACAGCACTAACGTGGCGCGGCCCTGTGAAGCGGCGTTGCTCCTTGCCGGACTCGAGGTCCCACAGAATGACGCTATGATCCAGGGCCGCAGAGAGAAGCCGCTTGCCGTCCGGCGAATAAGCCAGGGCGGCGACAAGGCCGCCGTGGCCTTCGAGTCGCTTCGCCGCGTTGCCGGTGTCCACGTCCCAGAGGCGAACGATCGTATCGACTCCGCCCGAGGCCCCCTGCCCTCCATCGGCACGAAACGCCACACTCCAGACGGAGGCGGAATGGCCGACGAAGCGCCGCAATTCTCGGCCTGCCTCGACGTCCCACAGGCGCACGCTCTTGTCGGCGCTGGCCAGGAGAGCCAGCCGGCCGTCGTGCGAAAAAGCGACGGCGTTGGTCTGGTTTGCGGACCCTTCGAGCGGATCGAGTTCGCCGGTGTTGTCCGGCAGTACTTGGCCCGTCGCGCCAACTTGCAGCACGGTGCCGAGGCGCATCGTCCGGGCGACGTCGCCGAACGCCTGCACCAGGGCCGAGCGAGACACGGTCCCTCCCGGCACTTTCAGGCCGCCCAGGCTTCGCGCGACGCTCTCTTGCGGCAGGACGCGGGCAACGAAATCCCTGGCGCGAATACCGACCTCGGCGGCGGCTGTCTCGGCATCGACGTCGGCCTCGTAGCGCAGCGTCAGCGTCGAGACCGGCTCCAGTTTGTTGATCTTGTTGCCGGTCTTTTCGAGGGCCTTGCGGTAGCGCTCGGCGTCCTCGTCCATCAGCGACTTCATCTTGTCGGCGGCGGGATAGAGGGCGCGGATGATCTCGGCGTCCTTGGCGGGAAACGCCTTGGGGTTCCTGGCGACGTGGTCGCGGATCTGGTCGTTCTTTTGCAGGATGCCGGTGAAGTGGCACGACATGCACGACACGCCCGGCTCGACGGCGCGATCGGGCCGGCGCGGATCGCTGACGATGGCGATCGGCCCCTTGTCGATGCGCGTGTTCTCGGCGTTGATGAGCATGAAGCCATGCAGGCCATTGGGCAAGTTGAAGATGACCTCGCCGCCGGCGTGCTGGAAGGTGTTGTCGGTCCCACCCGGCCCCATCGGATAGGCGAAGAGGTTGCGGCGGTCCGGCAGCAGGATATCGCGTTCGATCAGGTTCTGCGGAATTGCGTCGAAATCATAGGTCCGCCAGTATGCGCCATGAACGGAGTCATGCCGTTCGAGGACGCGATTGTTGCGCGAGATGCCGGAACCGTTGAAGCCGGCGCGGGCGACGCGCTCCTGCAAGATGTCCTGCGTCACATCGACGCGCAGTTGCCGTTCGAGTTCGGTGGCGCTGGTGGGGATCTGGAGCAGGTCATAGTAGAGTGGCGGCCGTGAGGCGCTGGCGATGAACCAGTCGGCCCGGACGACGGGAACGCGAGTGGCGGTGCCGACAATGGCGGACCGGGCGGCGGCGGTGTCGTGAATGACGCCGTAGGGATATTCCGAAACGAGGCGGTTCCAGAGGTTGGCGTCCCAGGCGAACTCGCGCAGGTCGATGCGGAGGATCAGCCCGTCCGGATCGATCGGCTTCGGCAGCGTGGTGCGCGGATGCCAGGAGAGTGAATTCATCAGCTTGGCGAGCGCGTGGCGGTAGGTCTCCAACTCCTCGGGTGCCAGTCCCTGATTGGCGAGTGGCGCGAGACTGAAGTAGCGCGTGAAGCGGCGGCTGCGTTTCTCGATGGTTTCCAGATTATCGCGGATGAGCGCGAGGACGGCGGTTTCGGGAATGGGGGCGAAATCGGCCTTCGACGCAAAGGCGCTGGCCGCGCCGTCGTCAATCCAGCGGCGGAGCAGCTCGACATCGGCGGGAGTGGGCCGTTCCTTGACATCGGGCGGAGGCATCTTGCCACCGGCGACACGTTTGTAGAGCGGCGATTGTCGCGCGTCGCCGGGGTGGATTTTCTTGCGCGAGACGAGCTTGTCGCGGTCGAGGATATAGCTCAAGCCACCTTCGAGCGAACCGTCCTGGCCGTGGCAGCGATAGCAGTATTTCTTGAGGACGGCGTGCGCCTCGCCCGGCAGCGCCGTCTCCTCGGCAGCGGAAGCCAGGGCCGGAGATAGCAGAAAAGCAAGGAGAAAGACGCGGAAGCTCATCGGGTATCTCCAGCCGCGAAAGCGATCGTTGACGCCATCCAGCGTACCACGAGACTGCACGTCCTACTAGACGAGGGAGAAGGGAAGGCGGTTTGCTGGAGAGGTGACTTGCCTGTGGGGGAGGAGCGGGGCCAATGGATTGGGCGATGACGATCTGGCTCACCCGTCACTCAAGACAGCGGAAAACAGGCTTGCTGGGTGGTGTCTTAGCATCGTTGAAAGAGCCTGAATCTCGTGAGAATTGTAGAAATGCTGAGGGTTTCCGAGGCTTTTCAACGATCCTCCGACACCACCCGACTGTTCGACCATGTACAATAACCAGGATCGGAGTCATCTCGCAATCGGCTATCTCCATGGGAGAGAGTAAGGCCATGAACGAACCGGAAACGATGGCAGAGTGTGCAGCGCGCATGGGCGTGTTCATGAAGAATCGTGCGGCGTTTCCCCTGGATGAGTTGATGAAGTTCGCCGGGCAGTGGATCGCCTGGAGTCCTGACGGTACAGCAGTCGTCGCCAGTTCAGCCGAGTCAGAGAATATCGTGTACGACACGCTCAAGGCGAAGGGTTACGATACCAGCAAGTGCTGCGTCGGTTATGTGCCGGATGGAGACACGATTTCACTCGGAGCCGCTTCAATGATCGTCTGAGAAGATGTCCCCCCGGATGCCCTCTCGCCCCGCAGCTAAGAACCTATGGCGAAATAACTTCCCGCCGCTTGCGGCTTAGCGGGCGATCC
>JBBSDR010000892.1:0-4025 GCA_038240465.1 Gemmatales bacterium | reverse complement strand
CTGGTGCTGGCCATCGGCATCGTCGTCGATGATGCCATCGTCGTCGTCGAGGCCGTCGAACATCACATCGAGCATGGACTCAGTCCACGCGACGCCACGCTGAAAGCGATGGAGCAGGTGTCGGGTCCGGTCATCGCGGTCGGCCTGGTGCTGTCGGCCGTGTTTGTGCCATGTGCGTTCATCACAGGCATCACGGGACAGTTCTTCCGCCAGTTCGCCTTGACCATCGCGGTCTCGACGCTGATCTCGGCGTTCAACTCGCTGACCCTCAGCCCGGCCTTGACCGCTCTGCTGCTGCGGCCGCGCAAGGAAGGCAGCGACGCGCCGCCGTTGCCGCGCGTGCTGTTTCCTCTGCTCGGCGGCTGGCTCGCTTACGAGTTTCTGACGCTCCCCATCACTCCCATAGTACCGTCTGATGCTCCGGCCTGGGCGGCGGAGGCCCTGGCCGTGGCAGCCGGTGTGATTGCCGGCTGGGTGCTGAGCAAGACGTTGAACATGATCCTGGCGGTCGTGTTCCGCAAGTTCAACGTCGGCTTCAATGCCCTGACCAACGGCTACACGAGAGCGGTGGGGCTGCTGCTGCGCGTCAGCGCCATTGTGCTGCTCGTCTATGGCGGGTTGCTGGCGCTGACGGGCTGGAGTTTCGTCCAGACACCCAAGGGCTTCATTCCCTCGCAGGACAAGGGCTATCTGCTGGTCAACCTGCAACTGCCCGACGCGGCCTCGGTCCAGCGCACGAGCGAGGCGGTGCAGGTCATGGAGGAGTGGGCGCTCCAGACGAAGGGCGTCAACCATACGGTCGCCATCACCGGGCAATCGGTCCTGCTCAACGCCAACGCGCCGAACTTCGGCTCGATGTACGTCATGCTCAAGCCGTTCGAGGATCGTCTGGAGCCGGGGTTATCGGGAGAGGCGATTGCCGCTCGGCTGCAAGCCTTGTTGCAGGAGAAGATCCCCGACGGGCTGATCAACGTCTTTGGCGCTCCGCCCATCGACGGCCTGGGAACGGCGGGCGGTTTCAAGATCATGGTCGAGGATCACGGCGACTCGGAACTGAAAGAGTTGCAGAAGGTCGCGGACGACATTGTGGACCAGGGGAACAAGACCGAGGGCCTGCGCGAGTTGTTCACAAGTTTCCGCGCCGACACGCCCTGGCTGTTCCTCGACATCGATCGCTCGCAGGCGAAGGCGCGGGGAGTGCAGATCAGCGAAATCTTCAACTCGCTCCAGGTCAACCTCGGCTCGCTGTACATCAACGACTTCAACCGCTTTGGCCGGACCTGGCAGGTGATTGTCCAGGCCGACGGCAGTTACCGCACGCAGCCCGAGGGCCTGAATCAACTGAAGATCAAGAGCGAGCGCGGCGGCATGGTTCCGCTGTCGAGCTTGCTCCGGCTCGACCGAGTGAGCGGCCCGGTGATGGTCGTGCGCTACAACCTCTATCCGGCGGTGGCCATCAACGGCACCCCGGGAGAGGGTGTCAGTTCCGGGCAGGCCATCGACAAGATGTACGCCGTGGCTCAGAAGGCATCGGGCCAGTCGATGCAGCCGGAGTGGACTGAACTGGCATTGTTGCAGTTGCAAACGGGCAACACGGCCATGATCGTCTTCTGTCTGGCGGTGGTGCTGGTGTTCCTGGTACTGGCGGCCCAGTACGAGAGCTGGAGTCTGCCGCTGGCCGTCATCCTCGTCGTGCCGATGTGCCTGCTCTGTTCCGTGGCCGGCGTGCTGGTGGCGCATCTGGACATCAACATCTTCACGCAGGTTGGTTTCGTGGTGCTGATCGGCCTGGCATGCAAAAACGCCATTCTGATTGTCGAGTTCGCCAAGGCGCAGCGCGAGGCGGGCATGGACCGGCGCGAGGCGACGCTGGCGGCGTGCCGGCTGCGTTTGCGGCCAATCATCATGACTTCGTTCGCGTTCATCCTCGGCGTGGTGCCGCTGGTATTCGCGCAGGGAGCGGGCGCGGAGATGCGGCGAACGCTGGGAACGGCGGTATTCGCGGGCATGATCGGCGTGACGCTGTTCGGCATCTTCCTGACGCCGGTGTTCTTCTATGTGATTCAATGGATCATCGATTTGCGCGGCGGCGGCGACCGGCCCGAACACGAGGCGACGGATTCCTGATGGTTAGCCGCGACGCGAGTCTTCGAGCGGAGCGCGTCCAGCGTTAGCGCGTCGCGGCTAACCGGCATGACCTTTGCTCTTGTTTCGCACGGCACCTAAATGGGTGCCACGAGGTTAGGCGAGCGGCAGGTTCAAACATACTCGGTGGGACAGGCGTCTCGCCTGTCCGGACAGGCGAGACGCCTGTCCCACCGGGTAGTTCACCTCTTGCCGGTCGCCTTACAAGAACAAAGGAGATGACCGTGCGCATGATCGGACTGTTGCTTATCGTTTTCGGGATCGTGGCCCTTGCGGTCCCGAGCATCACTTTCTTCACTCACGAACGCGCTGTGGATACTGGCTTCTTCCACATTGATGTGGCGAAGCCTCACACGATCATCCTCAATCCGATCGCCGGAATTGTTGCGATCGTCGCCGGAATTATCCTGATGTTCGCCGGCCGTCCAACCTCGGCCGTTTGAGCGTGATACGATCAATAACCGGCGCTTTTCGCAAGTTGGAGCTTGTGGAACGCGCCGGTTGTCGTTGCCCGACAAATCGCTGCCACTTCTTGACTTGCGTCTCCCTTTCGATCAACATAGAGTCATCTTGCCGCCGGGAACCCATCCCCCGAACCGTCGGGCTTACGCCTCGACGCTCGCCCTGAACACGTCGGGCTTACGCCTCGGCGCTCGCCCTGAACACGTCGGGCTGACGCCTCGACGCTCGCCTGGAGTAGTCCTGATGACGAAATACTTGCTCGCACTTGTCGTATGCAGCGGCGCGCTCCACGCCGACGGGACGAAACTCAGTGTCTTCCCCGCGCGAGTCGAGTTGCACGGACCTCGAGTCGAACAGCGCATCGGTGTTCTCACTGACCGCGAAGTAACCAACACAGCGAGCTACTCCAGCGCCAATCCGAAGATTGCCACGGTCAATAACAGGGGAGTCGTCCGTCCGATGGGCGATGGCGAGACGGCCATCACCATCGAGGCCGCGGGACAGAAGGCGACCGTCCCCGTCATCGTCAAGGGATCGACAGCCGATGCGCCGGTCAACTACACGCGCGAGATCAATCCCATCTTCGTCAAGACCGGCTGCAACAGCGGCGCCTGTCACGGCGTCCAGCATGGCCGGGGGGGATTCAAGCTGTCGCTGTTCGGCTTCGACCCGGCGGCCGATGTGCCGCAGATCACCCAGTCGGCCGAGGGACGGCGCGTCGTGCTGTCCGATCCCGAGCGCTCCATCCTGCTGCTCAAGCCAACGCAGTCTCTCGAACACGGCGGCGGCGAACGCTTCAAGGTCAATTCACCCGAATACACCCTCATCAAGCGCTGGCTCGAAGACGGCGCTCCCGCTCCCGGCCGCACCGAACCGAGCGTCAAGAGCTTCGAGGTCTGGCCGGCGCATCGCCTGATGACGGCCGGCGAGAAACAGCAGATCCTTGTCCGCGCCGTCTGGAGCGATGGCCAGGTCAGCGACATCACGTCCGTGGCCCAGTACGACGCGCTCAATGAGTCCGTCGCCGCAGTCGATGCGGCGGGCGTCATCACCGCGAAGAACCCCGGCGAGACGCACGTCATGATTCGTTTCATGGGCCAGGCCACCGTCGTTCAGGTGACGCTGCCCTATGCGAAGCTGTCAGGGCCACTCGATTTCAAGCCGGTCAACGTCATCGACGACAAGCTCAAGCAGAAGTGGCAGGACCTCGGCCTGACGCCGTCGGCGCTTTGCAGCGACGAGGAGTTCTTTCGCCGCATCCACCTCGACGCCATCGGCACCCTGCCCGAGCCGAAGGACGTGCGCGTCTTCCTCGCCGATCGCTCTGCCGACAAGCGGCTGAAGGCGATCGACAAGGTACTGGATCGGCCGGAGTTAGTCGATTTCTGGGCGTTCAAGTGGGGCGATCTGTTGCGGAT
>JBBSDR010000891.1:0-4027 GCA_038240465.1 Gemmatales bacterium | reverse complement strand
GTGCCGGACCTGATGGACCTCAGGAGCGAGACCGAGACGACGAAGAAGCTCTACGGCATCGGCGCGCAGGTCACCGACATCTACGGCCGCAACTGCCTGCTTGCGCGCCGGCTCGTCGAACGGGGCGTGCGTTTCATCGAGATCACCTGTCACAACGTCGGCCACGACCGCTGGGACCAGCACGGCAACCTGAAGCTCGGCCATGAGGCCAACGCCCTTGCCGTCGATCGGCCCATCGCTGGCCTGCTCAAGGACCTCAAGGCGCGCGGCCTGCTCGAGTCCACCCTCGTCATCTGGGGCGGCGAGTTCGGCCGCACTCCGTTCGCCCAGGGAACGAATGGACGCGATCACAATCCCTATGGCTTCACCATGTGGCTGGCCGGCGGCGGCACCAAAGGGGGAACCATCCACGGCGCGACGGACGACTTCGGCTATCACGCGATTGAGGACAAGGTCGAGATCCACGATTTGCACGCGACCATGCTGCATCTGCTCGGCGTCGATCACAAGAGACAGACGGTGCGCTTCGGCGGCCGCGACATGCGCTTGACCGACGTCCACGGCGACGTCATCAAGGGCATTTTGGCCTGAGATATTGCTTGCAGGGAAGGGTTTCAGGGGATACTATCAGGAGAAGAAGTTTTTCTCGAACAGCGAGGCGATCATGGCCGTTTCCGTACAGCATGTTGTGACCGAGCGCGAGCTTATTCTTCTGGACCAGGCAGCGCTCGATAACCCGCCGGCGCCGATGCCCACTCCCGAGGAAGTGCGGGCCGCCGATACGTTCTTCCAGAGCAATCCGGAAACGGCGACGGCTGGCCTGTTCGCCGCCTGGGGCAGCGTCATGCTCCTGCACGATCTGGCTGCCGAACATCTCTCCCGGCCAATCGATATTGACGAAGAACCGAAAGAGAAAGAAGAAGAGAAGGAGTGACCCAGCCGGCGTCAAGCCAGCGTCGCCCGGCGCTTTTCTTCCTCGCCCTCGCGCAGGATCGCTTCCCGGTCCTCGACCTGTTCGTCCTCCAGCACGCTGTTGTCGATGTGAACGTCGCGTGCACGGGGTGCATAATCGTGGCCGACCACTTCCAGCACCGTCGGCCCGATCGGCGGACGATGGCGATGCACAAAGTAGCCATCGACGACAATCATCTCGTCGCGATATTCCGGATACGCGAATAGTATCTCGTGCAGCCGTTTGAGCCGATAGTGCGGTACGCTCGCGTACATGTGGTGCGGCAGGTGATATTCCTGGCCCATCGGGAAGACGGCGAAACTGATGAAGCGATTGACGAGGAAGACGCGCGTGTTCGTCAGCCAGCCGCGGCCGCCGTTGCCGTGCTGCACGAGTTGACGCAGAATCATGAAGAACGAGAACGCCGTCAATTGCGGCACAAGCCAGAGAACGAGGAAGTAGACCGCTGCCCATCGTCCCGTCAGCAGAGTCGTCCACGCCAGGACGTTGAAGAGCAGCGTGATGAAAGTGACCCGTCCCATCGACGTCCAGCGCATGTGGATCAGCGGCCTGACCCGGCTCTGATGATACTTCTCCTCGGGCAAGAACCAGAAGTAGAGCATCATGCCAAGCCAGAGGACGGGGGGAATGGCACCCAGCAGCAGCGGATCGCCCTGGCGCACCAGGAAGAAGAGCAGCAGCGCCTGGGTCAGCAGATACGCGAGGCCGAGACGAATCGGTCCCTTCACCGGCTTCCAGCCCTTCCGCAGATAGGGGTTCTTGTCGGTGCCGACCGAGTTGTACTGGGCGCGGATACGGATGAAGCGAAGCAGGTTCGGCACCCATAACTGCTTGAGGATCGTGCGCAGGAACTCGCCCCGCGCCAGCGGAAACGCCAGCCAGTGGCCGCTCGACTTCAGTTGCGACACATCGGGATCGCGCTCGGGATCATTGACGAATTGATGGTGGGCGTGATGCTGCAAGCGGTAGTGATAGAGCGTACCCAGGAGAGGAAACATCGTCAGCCAGTCGCCGGCCAGTTCGTTCAGCCGGCGATTGCGAAACAGAATGTGATGCGAGGCCTCGTGGGCCAGCCCGCTCAACTGATGCTGGCCGGCCCCCACCAGGACAATCGCCACCAGCGCCACCGGTACATTCCACCAGAAGGGCAACTCTTCGCGCGCCTGAAACTCGAAGAACCACACTGCCCCGCCGATAACGAGAGCGAGATAGAGATAAGAGCGCAGCAGATAGTACCAGTTGACGAGATTGTCCGTCTTGCGCAGCAACTGTAGATGATCTTTCAGTTCCGGGTCCGAAAGAGACTTGTTCGCTGCGGGAGCCGAAACAGTGACGGTGGCCATGAGGGATGCCCTTTGCTCTTTCGGAACCGCACGAGGTTCTCCAATTCTCCTATCTTACGGAGCCAGGACACTCCCTGACAGCAGTTCAGGCAGCGCGGCGGGGCCGTTTTTCGCCCGGGAGTGCTGGATTTGCCGGCTCTTCCTTTTCGGGGGACGGCAACTCGGCGAGTTTGGGCTTCGGCGCGGGTAGTTCGGCCGGTTTCCCGGGACTTCCCGGACAGCGATACTCCTGAGCGTGGGCCTTCACTTCTTGGAAGTGCTTGCGGTATTCCTGTATCAGGGCCGCATGGCCGGTGACGATCAGCAGGCTGTCGCTGTTCTCCTCTTCGGCCTGGCGTGTGAAATCGAAACTGCCGGTGATGACGACCCGGCTATCGATGAGGATCAGGTTATCGTGGCAGCAGGTGAAATGCGTGTCGAGGGACGGCGCCAGCCCCTGCTCGGAGAACCGATGCAGGTCGCTGGTAGGGTCCTTCTCGTTCTGACGATCGAGGACGACTGTCACGCGCACGCCACGCATCTTGACGTCGAGGAGGGCTTTCGCCAACGTTTCGCAGGCGAAGGAACGGGCCAGGATCAGCACTTCTTTCTTCGCCCGGCTCAGTTGCTGGACGATGGCATCGACGCAGCCACCCTTTGGCGAGAAGTGCGCGACCACCGCGGGAGCCTCGGCCAGGTGGCGGTGGATAAGGCGAGCCAGGAAGACGAAGGTCAGGGCACCCGTGAATCCCGTGGCCAGAAGCAGTTCCATCATCCTCATCGCCCGTCCTCCTCGATCGCGCCAGCGTGAGGATACCAGGCAGCCGCATTGAGGCAAGCCCGTTTGCGCGCGCCGGCAGGGCGAGTATACTGGGTCAGTGTGGACCGTGAGCGGCAACAGGCGAGGGACCCATGGACGAACCGGAGGACGAGGCCGCACTTGTGGCCGACCTGCGCACCGGCGACGAGGCTGCCTTCGAGCGGGTGGTGCGCCTGTATACCCCGCGACTGCTTGCTGCTGCCCGCCGCATCCTGCGGAACGAGGAGGACGCCCGCGACGCCGTGCAGGATGCGTTCCTCTCGGCCTTCAAGGCCCTGCCGCGATTCGAGGGCGAGTCGCGGTTCGCGACCTGGCTGCATCGCATCGGCATCAACGCAGCCCTGATGAAGTTGCGCAGCCGGCAACGCAAGCATGAACGGCCGATCGGCGAACTGTTGCCGCGGTTCCTCAGCGATGGACACCCGGTCGATCCCGCTGTCGCCTGGGAGCCGGTCGAGAAGTTGCTCGAACGTCAGGAGACGCGCGAATTCGTGCGCCAGGCCATCGACGAATTACCGGAAAGTCACCGTACCGTTTTGCTGCTGCGCGACATCGAAGAATTGGACACGGAACAGGCAGCGGAACAGCTCGGCGTCAGTACAGGCGTTGTCAAGACCCGGCTCCATCGAGCCAGGCAGGCCCTGCGCACGCTGCTCGACGCTCATTTCCGCGGGGGAAGCGTATGACCTGTCAGGAAATCCTTGACTTCTTGATGCACTACCTCGACGGCGAGTTGCCGGTCGAGCAAGTCGATTGTTTCGAGGGGCATCTCGGCATCTGTCCGGCCTGTGTGGACTACCTGCGCACTTACGAGGAAACGATCCGCCTGGGCCGGGCGGCCTGCGCCGAGAACGATGCCCCCTGCAAGGACGTGCCGGAAGACCTGATCCGCGCCATCCTCGCCGCGCGGCG
>JBBSDR010000890.1:0-4027 GCA_038240465.1 Gemmatales bacterium | reverse complement strand
TTCCTCGATCGTCTGTCGGACAGGGAAAGCTCGCCGGCCCTGCGCGTGATGGCGCTGCAAATGGTGCCGGCCACCCATTCGCGGTTGACGCTCCCTCTGCTCGCCGATCTGCTGGCGCGATCCGAGCCGGCGCTGCAACTCGAAGCGGCGCGGACCCTGAGCGAAGTGCCATCGACGAAGCGCATCCCCGCTCTTCTTGAAGCAGCCCACAATCAGCGTCTCGGCGATGTCATTCGCAGCCAGGCCGTTCTCGGACTGGCCGAACGCTCGCAGGAGTTGCTCGACGAACTGCTGGCGCTGGCCCGCGGCGACAATGCAGTGCTGCGCGATGAAGCGCTGCGGGCGCTTGTCAGCACGAAGTTAAATGAGAGCCAGCGTGCCGCTCTCGAGGAGGTTGCCCGACGACATGCCGATGCGGCCCCTCTGGTGGCGCGCATCCTGGGCAAGCCATTCCACAAGGAGCGCCCAGCGGCGAAGGACCTGGACGCCTGGACGAAACGCCTCGAAGGGCCGGCCGACGCGGAAGCGGGACGGCGCGTCTTCTTTCATCCGAAGCTGGCGAGTTGCTATCGCTGTCACCGCGTGGAGGGACGGGGACAGGAAGTCGGCCCGGACCTGAGTACGGTCGGCCGCAATGAGCGCCGGCACATCCTGGAGTCGATCCTACAGCCGAGCGCCAACGTCGCGCCGCACTACCAGGTCTGGCAGATCGAGATGAACGACGGCAAGAGCCATTCCGGCATGCTCGTCAAGACAGTCCTGGACGAGTACACCTATCTCGACGCCAAGGGAAACCTGTTCAAGTTGAACACCCGGAACATCGCCGAGACCCGTCCGGTGCCAATCTCGATCATGCCGGATGGGCTGCACGATCTGCTGACCGATCGGGAGTTGCGCGATCTGTTCGCCTACCTGTGTTCGCGCCGGTAGCGTCTGTTCGCTGCTTGCGGCTGAGCAGTCGGCTCTGGTATCATCCACTTACCTCTCCCCAGCGCCCCGAGACGTGTTCCTGGCACTGATCCAACACCCGCACGAGATGAACATCCATCATGCCGCGCAAGGTGATCTGCATTTGTGATCCGGGAATCGATGGGGCCTTCGCCCTGGCTCTGGCGCTCCTGGATCCGGAACTGGACGTGCTGGCCGTGGCCGCCACCGCCGGAAACGTCTCCGCCGAACAGGCGACCCTGAACGTCCATACCATCATCGAGCAAATCGATCCGCCGCGCTGGCCGCGGATCGGCGCCGCCCTGGCTGTCGAGTTCGACGTCAATGGCGTCAACCTGCACGGCCCGAATGGACTGGGCGGCGTCGTGATTCCCTGCGCGCAGTTGCATCATCCGCATCCCGCCGATCGGCTGATTATCGACGAGGTGCGCCAGTTTCCCGGCGAGGTGAGCATCCTTCTGATGGGGCCGCCGACCACGTTCATTCGCGCCATGGATCGCGACCCGGACCTGGCCTCTCTCGTTCGCAACATCATCTGTCTCGGCGGCGCGTGGCGTGAGCCGGGCAATGCCAGCGCCACGGCCGAGTTCCATTTCTACTGCGATCCGCTGGCCGCGCGCCAACTCCTCCGCTGCGGCGCACCGCTGACGCTGATCCCCCTCGACGTGACGCGCAAGGTCGTCTTCTCGCCGAGCGACCTGCTCAACCTGCCCGCGCCGGAATCGCGCGCCAGCAAGTTCCTGTCGCGCATCGTGCCGCCCGCCATCAGCGCCACCGCCAGCCTGTACGGCATCGAAGGCGTGCATCTCAAGGATGTTCTCGGTGTCGTCGCACTGTCCTTGCCGGCCGCGCTCACCCTCCGCCCGGCCGTGGCCGACGTCGAGACGCGCGGCGAATTGACGCGCGGCATGAGCGTGTTCGATATGCGCTGGACCTGTCAGGCGCGGCCCAACGTCGATCTCGCCACGGCTGTCGATGTCGCCGCCGTCCGCCAGTACATTGCCGCGACGCTGGCCCTGGGCGCCTGATCTGGGCTGGAATTGTCCTGCCGCGAACGCTACAAGCCACGGCCTCCGAACGGGCATCGCCAGCCCGTTTTCCCTTCTCAGTGGAGGCCAACGTCATGCCGGGCCACTCACGCAGGTTTGCCCTGCTCCTTTTATTGCTGTTCTTCGCGACCATTTTGTCGCTCTTCCCCAATCAGAAATCCTCGGCTGGACCGCCCGCCATCTCGGTCGAGGTGTCTCCGCGCGGCATCGAGGTGCTGGCGCGCGGGCCGGTCCACGAAGCCTTCGCCTCGCTGACCATCGATCCGCAACCGACGCGGGCTATTCCCAAGCGGCCGCCGGCCCAACTGGAAGAGATGCCTCCGGAGGAAAAGCCGGAAGGTGAGGTAACCTGGATCGGCGGCTACTGGGCCTGGGACGACGACCGGGCCGATTTCCTCTGGGTCAGCGGCACCTGGCGCACTCCCCCTCCGGGCAAGCGCTGGGTGGCCGGCTACTGGCGCGAGACCGGCGAACAGTGGCAGTGGGTGCCCGGCTTCTGGACGACTTATGTGAGCGAGGAAGCGCCGCAGGAAGTCACCTATCTGCCCACGCCGCCGCCGATGCCGGAAATCGCCCCTCCCGGCGCTCCTCCCGTGGTCGATGCGTTTTACGTTCCCGGCTACTGGGTCTGGAGTGGACGCAACTACGCCTGGCGGTCCGGCTACTGGTCGCGCATTCATCCCGGTAACGTCTGGGTTAGCTCTCACTATCGCTGGACGCCGTCCGGCTACATCTTCGTGAATGGCTACTGGGACCTGTCCGTCAGCACGCGCGGCATCCTGTATGCGCCCATCTTCGTCGATCCGCTGCGCGTCGAACGCTCCTTCGTCTACACGCCGACCTATGTGGTGCGCGACACGATCGTCGTCGATTCGCTGTTCGTCCGGCCCAGCACCTGTCACTACTACTTCGGCGACTACTACGGCGCAAGCTATTCGCGGCTCGGTTTCGAGGCGAGCATCGTCTACAGCCGCCGCTGCTACGATCCCGTGATCGTCTACGAGCGCTACGAACGGCGCGACGTTCCGAACTGGGAGAGGAACCAGTTCACGCTGGTCATCGCTCGCAACGAAGGCCGCGCCGCCTTGCCGCCGCGCACTCTGAATCAGCAGACGACCATCATTCAGAATGTCACGAACGTGACCAACGTGACCAATGTCACCAACGTCACGAATACGACCAACACGACGAACACGAACGTGACCAACGTCAGGAACGTGCAGAACACCGAGGTGTTGACCACGGTGTCCAAGGTGTCGAAAGAGAAGGGCGTGCGGACGGTGATGCTGGAGCCGGCAGCCCGCCAGCAGGCCCGGCAGCAGTCGGTGGCTGTGACCCAGGTGACGCAACAGCGAGCGCGTGAGGAGAAGGCGTCCGCGACAGCGACAATACCGACGCAGCCGCGCAAGGCCTCCTTCACGCTGCCGCCGCAGAAGGCAGTGTTCGCCGCCAAGGAGCCTCGTCCCGCTCCGGCGCCGCACCCAGCGCCGGCGCCCACGCCCCGTCCGACGCCCACGCTGACGCCGCAACACGTTGTCCCGACACCCACGCCGGCGCCCACGCCCCGTCCGACGCCCACGCCGACGCCGCAACACGTTGTCCCGACACCCACGCCCACGCCCCATCTGCCGCCAGCGGCCAAGCCGATGCCGCAACACGTTGTCCCGACTCCGACACCGACGCCGCATCCAGTAGTGCCAGTACCGGCGCCGATGCCTCCGCCACGCTTTGTCCCAACGCCCACGCCCACGCCGGCACCAGTGCCGCATCCGGTTCCGGCGCCGGTGCCGCAGCCGCAACACTTTGTCCCGGCACCAACGCCGGCACCGGTGCCGCACCCGGTAGTTCCGGCGCCGCCCCCGCCCCCGCCTGTGCGACCGGTGGTGAGGGTGCCTCCTCCGCCTCCGCCGAAGAAGGTCCCGCCGAAGGAAGACCAGAAGAAGCGGCCTGGGGGGATGTAAACTAACCTCGCCGATTCCGAAGAAGCCGGAGTGTTGCTCGTTTAGCCGCGAGCCTCTGGCGAGCGCGTG
>JBBSDR010000889.1:0-4027 GCA_038240465.1 Gemmatales bacterium | reverse complement strand
TGCCGCCACTGCCGCCAGACCCTGCGCCAACTCCCGCAAAGCGTAGTCGTTCGTCGTCTTGGTCATGGCCTGAGTCAGGGTGGCTGCCGCCTGCTTGGCCGTCTGCGCTCCCACATCCCCCAACGCAACCAGCCCAAGTGCCAGATCAGTCTCCCGTTCCTGGGGAGTATTGTTCCGGGACAGCCGTTCCATCAGCACTCGTTCCACGCCCTCACGCCGGCTTGCGTTCAGCCCCACTGCCGCATGCAATGCGAACCCGGCCCTGTAGCGAAAGCGCCGCGTTGTCTCCGGGGAGCGGATCGCCTCGTCCACGAAGCGCAACCCGAGTTTTTCGTCCTTCGGCTGGCCCAACTCCCACAGTGCCTCGATCTCCGGATCGGCCAGCGGCGGCAGAGGTCGGTTTGGCTGGACCTGCAGCCCCAGTGGACGCCCCAGGCTGCGAGCTACGCTGGTCAGCAGTCGATCGTTCGATTGCTCCAGTTGGTTCTGCGCCGCCACCGCCTCCTTCTTCGCCGTGGCCTCGGCCTCGGCTCGTTGTTCCGCGACTCCCCTGGCCTCGTTGGCCTGAATGGCAAACGTCGTCGCCACGAGAGTCCCCACAATCAGGGTCACCACCACTGCACCCAACGCTGACGCCAGCGCCGGATTGCGCCTGCACCAGCGCCAGCCGCGCTCGATCCGTCCCACAGGTCGCGCCGCGATCGGCTCGCCTGCCTGGAATCGCCGCAAATCCTCCGCCAGCGCCGCCGCCGACTCGTAACGCTTCATCGGCTCCTTCTGCAAGCACTTCAGGCAGATCGTCTCCAGATCGCGCGACAACTTCGGCACCGTTTCCGACGGGCGTTTCGGCTCGTTGTGAATCACCTGCATCAGCAGGTGGTGGAGCGTGTCTCCCTTGAAGGGCGGCACTCCCGTCAGACATTCGTAGAGGATGGCTCCCAGCGCATAGATGTCACAGCCAGGACCCAGCCGCTTTCGACCCTCCGCCTGTTCGGGGGCCATGTAGGCTGGCGTCCCCTTGATCGTCTCCGTTTCCGCTTGCCCGCTGACGTCCAGGCGCTTGGCCAGCCCGAAGTCGGCCACCTTCGGGGTGCCGTCCTCCCTCAGAAAGACATTGGCCGGCTTCAGATCGCGATGGATGATCAGTCCCTGATGCGCGAAGTGGACCGCTCGCGCCAGCGTCTCGATCAGTTTCGCCGCCTCCCGCGCCGGCATCGGCTTGCCGGTCAGCCGGCGATCCAGGCTGCCGCCGCCGCAGTATTCGAGGCTGAAATAAGGTTGTCCGCCGTGTTCGCCCCACTCGTGGACCTGCACGATGTTCGGATGCTGCAACTCGGCGACGGCCTCGGCTTCTTGCCGGAACAATGCCCGCTCCCCTTCACTGGCGGCCGTCTGCTGTTTGATCAGCTTGAGCGCCACGATGCGATGCAGCCGGTCGCGGGCCTTGAAGACAACCCCCATGCCGCCGCGGCCCAGCTCACTGAGAATCTCGTAACCGGGCACAGACACCCCGGCGGCAAAATGTTCCTCATGCGGAATCGTCCGCGGTGAAACATCGTCTCCGGAGGGCTGCAAGGTATCGAGAGCGAACGGCTCGCCGAGCGGAGCGGTACCCGCTTTCGTGGAGGGGTTCAGCGTCGGCGCCAGAGACTGCTCGGGATCGGTTGTTGAGGATGGACGATCAGCGTCGGGGCTGGACATGGGCAGACCTCGATTCACAGGAGTTGCAACAGCGAACTGCCGGCATCGTAGCAGCCCTGGACTCGGGATGCCATCACTTATTGCCCCGGGCGACACATAGCCCAACCAGGCGAGCGCCGAGGCGTAAGACGGTGCAGCGCTCGGCGGTCGAATGTCCACCATCAGCGCTGCGAATCGGCCAGGGCGTTCTCCAGTGCCGTCGCGCCGACGAGAGGCGCCTGACAGGCGAAATTCTCGCAGATGTAGGTTGTCACGCCCCCCTGGGCCTGTTTCCCCTCCAGCAAGGGAATCAGCTGCTCCGCGCCCGCCGTCGTCAGCGCCACGACCTTGTTGGGCCGGAAACCCCTGTGGATCGCGCGCAGCACTCGTCCTGTCTCTGCGCCGGGATCGCCGGCGATGGCGAATTCCTGCACCGGACCGAGATGGAAGTCGAGCGCGATCCCCATCTGCGCCACCGCGATCGGATGCTGGTTCAGTAACCCGCGATACAGTCCCAGCGTTGCTTCCGCCTTCTCCTGCAAATCGGCGCGTCCCGTCAGCCGGACCAGCCGCAGCAGGCCGGTCACCGCCACGGCGTTGCCCGACGGCGTCGCATTGTCGTGCGGGTCCTTCGTCCGGGCGATGAGCGTTTCGTGGTCCTTGCCGGTGAAGTAGAACCCCTTCCCTTCCGCGTCCCAGAACTGCTCGACCATCACCTGCGCCAGTTCCAGCGCCGCCTCGATCCAGCGCGGCGCGAACGTGGCCTGGTACAGCGACACCAGGGCGTCGATGAGATAGGCGTAATCCTCGAGATAGGCATTCAACTTCGGCTCGGCGCCACTGGAGAACGTCCGCAGCAGCCGGCCGTCGGCAGTCCGCATCCGTGTCAGGATGAAGTCGGCGGCGCGAGCGGCTTCCGCGGCATACTCAGGCATTTCCAGTACCTGGGCCGCCTCGGCGAACGCCCCGATCATCAGGCCGTTCCACGCCGTCAGCATCTTGTCGTCGCGCCCCGGATGCACGCGCCGGTCGCGCACCTCGAACAGCTTCTGCCGCGATGCCTCCAGCCGCCGGCGCAATTCGTCGAGCGGGATTCGCAGCAGGCGGGCGGATTCCTCGAACGTCTTGACGCGATGGAGGATGTTCTTGTGCTCCTCCCAGTTCCCCGCCGGCTCGACCCTGTAGACGGAGTTGAAGAGGGTTGCCTCCTCCTTGCCGAGAATTTGCTCGATCTCGGTGGCGGTCCAGACGTAGAACTTTCCCTCTTCACCCTCGCTGTCGGCGTCGAGCGTCGAGTAGAACGGCCCCTCGGGACTGGTCATCTCGCGCCGCACCCAGGCGAGCGTCTGCGCGACGATCTCACGATAAAACGTGTCCCCCGTGGCCTGGAATGCTTCGAGATAAACGACCGTCAACAGGGCGTTGTCGTAGAGCATTTTCTCGAAGTGAGGCACCAGCCAGCGGGCGTCGGTCGAGTAGCGCGCGAAGCCGCCGCCGAGGTGATCGTAGATGCCGCCCGTGGCCATCTTGTCGAGCGTATGGCGAACCATGTGCAGGGCGTCCGGCTCGTCGAAGCGTTTCCACACGCGCAGCAGCAGACGCAGGTCCATCGTGTGCAAGAACTTCGGCGGCTGGCCGAAACCACCGTCGCGGACGTCGAACCGCTCGCCGAGTTGACCCACTGCCTTGCGCAAGACGTTCTCGTCGAGGGGGCCTTCTCCCGGCTCGAGTTCGCCGCTCGACTGCAAGTGTTCCGTGATGGCCACCGCCTGCTCGAACGCCTTGTCGCGCTGTTCGTGCCAGACCGTCACCAGGCCCAGAAGCAGACGCTTGAAGCCGGGCAGACGATGGCGATCGACGGGCGGGAAATAGGTGCCGCCGTAGTAGGGCTGCAGGTCGGGCGTCAGGAAGACCGACATCGGCCAGCCGCCGTGGCCGGTCATCAGCATGACGGCGTTCATGTAGATCTGGTCGAGATCGGGCCGCTCCTCGCGATCGACCTTGATGCAGACGAAGTTCTCGTTGAGGATGGCCGCCGTCTCGTCGTCCTCGAAGCTCTCGTGCTCCATGACGTGACACCAGTGACACGCCGAGTAGCCAATGCTCAGGAAGATGGGCCGATCGAGTTGGCGGGCGCGTTCGAGCGCCTCGGGCCCCCAGGGATACCAATCGACGGGATTGCGGGCATGCTGGCGCAGGTAGGGACTCGTCTCGTGAACGAGATGGTTGGTGCGATCCTGAGGCTGACTCATCGGTGTCTCCGGCGCGAGAGGTTCCCCCGGTATCATAGGGAACCGCACTCGCGCGGGAGGACTTCAATTGTCGGCGACGGTGGCCTCGATGGTCA
>JBBSDR010000888.1:0-4036 GCA_038240465.1 Gemmatales bacterium | reverse complement strand
GAGGTGCTCTGCTACGGCACCGCGGTGGTGCTCGACCAGGCCTCCGGCTGATCGCCGGCCAACTGGCGGGGAAGTTATTTGCTCGCGCACAGGTTTTGTCTGTCGTGAGCACCACTGAAACCGACCCCTATAAGGCCTTCAACGAGGACCTGATCGCCGACCTCCGTGCCAATGCCGGGAAGGCGACCTCGGGGCCCTTCGTCGGGCGGCCCGTTCTGATCCTGACCAACATCGGCGCCAGGACCGGCCAGCCGAGGGAGACTCCGCTGGCTTACACCCGCCACGGCGAGAGCTACGTCGTGATCGCCTCCAAGGGCGGCGCGCCGACCCATCCCGCCTGGTTCCACAACCTGGTCGCCAACCCCGAGGTCAAGGTCGAGGTGCTGGGCGAAGAGTTCAAGGCGCGAGCCCGGGTGGCCGAGGGTGAGGAGCACGAGCGGCTCTACGCGGCCCAGGCAGCCCAGATGCCCACCTTTGCGGAGTACCAGAGGAACACCGAGCGGAAGATCCCGGCCATCGTGCTCGAGCGGATCAGCTAGAGAAAGAACCCCAACCTTCCCGCAAGCGCCGCTGTCACTTGCGAGCAGTTCATTGCAGACTGTTTCGACATTACATGGCCTGAACTGAACTCATCAAAGTCGTGGGCCACTTGCGGCATTCAGACATTGGATTGCCGAAAGTCCAAGTTGTTGCCAACACATTGCCCACGGCCCCCAAACCGAATAGTGGGGCCTCAGTACGACTGACATCCGGCACGGCTGTGACTGGTAAGCGCTCCGAAGGCTGTGAGCTGTGAAGAGTTACCGTTCCTCTGCCCGTGACTACTCGCTCGCCGCAGGTGCCAATGCACCAGCATGCAGTCCTGCTATTTCAGCAGGGCTTCAACTCTAGGAAAATACTTCCCGACCATGGTCGCGGGCGGCGGCTACTGTCGCAACCACATCTTTGCCCAGGACGTGTTTTGAGTGCCAGGAGAGGGCCCGCAAATGGCGTGATCAGTGGTATTGGCGTAGTATCTGCCATGCCTCATCAAGCACCGGCAATGAGCCCTACCTGAGCTGCGGTCGACTGCGCAGGGGTACCAGAAAATGGCAGATAACGAGACGAATGCTTCCCAACTGATAGACAAGAGGATCAGGGAGCTGCGCGATTGGCGCGGCAAGACGCTCAGCAAGGTGCGAGGAACCATCAAGGAAGCGGACCCCGATATCGTCGAGGAGTGGAAGTGGGTGAAACCCACGAACCCCGGAACACCGGTCTGGTCCCTCAACGGGGGTATCTGTACTGGTGAGTCCTACGAGAAAGTGGTCAAGCTGACATTCTTCAAGGGTGCTGCTTTGAACGACCCTTCAGGTCTATTCAACTCCAGCCTTGAAGGGAAGGTCAGGCGTGCCATCGACATCAAGGAAAACGACAAGATTAACGAAGGTGCACTGAAGAACCTCATTCGTGAAGCTGTGGCGCTGAATCTAAAGAGCAAGTAAGATTCCGCTTCAAAATGCTCGGCAGGGCGTGCGAATCCCGACAACTAGCCGCAGCGCGTACACGGTGGCGAACGCGTAGAACGCGTTCGTTAGCCGCGACGCATTGGGAGTGAGCCTATCCCGAGTTGTATCAAATCGCTGTCCTGCGCTTGGGGGCTGGGGCCGTGGCCAGCGCCTTACGCGCCTCCGCTACGACCTCTCTCAAGCGGACGGACGGATCATGAAGCGATTCATCTGAACGACGACCGCCATTGGCGTCCACGGGTAACTAATCCCGTCTGCCGCGCTTGAACTCAGAACCGGCCCTGTCGGGCCCTTTTGGCAACGGGCTCAAAACCGTGCAACCTGCGTTTCTGCCTCGCGTCGGTCGTCGCCACATTACCACTCTCGGCGGCGATCGACGGGGCTACTCTCCAGGGTGTGAGGAGAGACTATTTCGAAATACTGGCAAACACAGTGACTCAGGTCGTCTTGCCATTAGCGATGGGTGGATGGCGTCGTTCATGAGATGTTGGGTTGACGAGGAAGACGGAAAGTGGTGCCTCCGACATGCTCGGCGCCACACCGGCAACCCAGCCTCTATTTGGCTGGATTTCCCGTCTTCAGTGTGGAGAGACGGCTTCGCCAGAAGGAAAGACGCCGAGTGAAGCGTTCAGCCTCTGCCCTTGCGACTCTGAGGTCAGTCGTCTCAATCTCCACTCTGGCGATGTCGGTCACCATCGCGCTAGCCCGGGCCGACGCGCCATCAAGCATGAAGCGTTTGAAGTCCAACAGTTCCGAGTACACGCTTATCCAGAGCTCCACGTCCTCCTGATACCCCGCGCTCGGATCTTCGCCAGGCAGGAGTAGATCGGAACTGGCCTCCTCACCGGGAAGGAGACGGGTGGTATCGACCGAGTCGATAGCCGCCTGCGTCGCCTGGTTATCCCGCGCACGGCCAGGCCTGTCGGCATCGGTCTCAGCCGTTGGGGATCGGTCTGTCATAAGGTGCGAGAGTGCAATACGGCTCGTAACAGAGTCAGTAACATCGGGGCGACACAACGCGCCACACGCAGCTAACTAGTGTCCGGGCCGACAATTAGCTTGCATATTGCATCAGCTTGCGGGAGAACGGGGCATGGCCAATCTCGCCTCTCCACCTCTCCACGTCACCGATGAGCAGCGGGTCAGGCTGGAGGCCTGGTCCCGCAGTCGTGCCCCGGGAAACGGCGAAACCGGCCCCGCAGGACCGGTTTCTGAATTCAGCGTAAGGGTCGAACGGCCTTACAAGAAGTGTCTGGCGGGGATGGATGGGAATCGAACCCACCTGGGACGGCTATGCACCGCCCCACAGACAGTTTTGAAGACTGCGGAAGGCACCAGCCCCCGAACATCCCCCGCGCGCCATCAAATGCTACCGAGAGTCGCTGAAGGGCCTGGTCAGGCGCCAGAAGTTTCCTGGCGAGAAGAGGGGTCCGTCGGTGAGCAGCGGCACTGTCCGGGGCCTGCCGGTGCCGACCCAGGCGGAGAAAGATCCCGCGGCCGCGCCGTCGGCCAGGGGTGCCTTGGCACCGGGCGCCTCGACCCGGCGGTGCAGCAGCAGGCCGGGCCAGGCGACGACGGAGATGTCCTTCTCGGCCACCAGGCCGGTCCGGCTGCCCCAGGGCGCCCGGTACTCGGCGACCGCCTCCGACGCGGAGATCACCGGGACCAATTGCAGGCCGGGCAGCACCGAGGCGATCAGCGCCTCACTCGCAGCGAAGGCGTCGTCCAGGGTCGGCTCGCCCATCACCGCGCCGACGACGATCACCGGCCGGCCCCCGACCTTGGTCGCAGACGCGAACAGAAAGCAGGCACCCGCCTTCGGCGCCGACCCCGTCTTGATCCCGACGATCCCCTGCCGCCCGAGCGCGTAGTTGATGTTGTAAACGGTACCGGCGAAGGGCAGATCGACCTGGGCCTCCGACACGATCTGGGCCAGTACCGGCTGCGCCATCAGCGCCTCGCCGGCGAGGATCAGGTCGGAGGGCGTCCCCACCGTCTGAGCGGAGAAGCCGCTGGGATCGGCGAAGTGGGTCTTCTTCATGCCCAGGGCCGCGGCCCGGGCGTTCATCTTGGCGACGAACGCTTCGGGCGAGCCGGCATCCCAGCGGGCGAGCAGGTCGGCGAGGTTGTTGCCGGAAGGGATCAGGATGCCCTCCAGCAACTGGCGCTCTCCGATCGCCTCCCCCTGTTGGACGGGCACCACGGATTGCCCATCGGCCTTCTCGCGCTGGTACTCGGCCACGTCCTCGCCGGTCACCATCACGGCGTCGCCGGGCTGGGTCAAGGTGAGTGGGTGGCCCTCGAGGACGACCAGGGCGGTCATCACCTTGGCGACGCTCGCCATCGGCTGCGGCGACGAGTCGCCGTGGCTGCCGAGGCTACCCAGCTCAAGGACGCCGACCGCGGAGGCGGCGCCGGACGGCCAGGCGATGGTCGGCGGCTGGCCGGGGACGCGCACTGCGGCCGCCTTCAGCGGCGAAGCGGCAACGGCGTCGACCGGGCGCAGGTAGTTGTAGACGGCGAGGGAT
>JBBSDR010000887.1:0-4037 GCA_038240465.1 Gemmatales bacterium | reverse complement strand
GGTACGGATTGGAGGTTTCGTACAGCGGATCGGGCATGGAGATATGGGGGAAAGTACGCCGCCATGCTGAAAGCGCGGCGGCCGTTTGCCCCTCCCGCGGATTTCCCCTCCCTCCTACGGTTCTCCTGTCGGCCCAAGGTGCGTCCGCAGCTGGTAGCCGAGCCCCTTGTTGGTCGCGACGACCACCTGGTCGATCGTCGGGATTCGCTTCTTGGCCGCGCTCTTGAGCTTCTGGCAGAAGGTCGCCTCGTCCGTCGCCGCATCGCGGCTGCCGGATTGCTGCAGGACGTGGTGCCGGATGTCCGCGTACGGCACCACCTGCCCGATGCGCTGCCAGAGGCAGCCGAGGAAGTGGTACTCCTTGCCGCCCGGCGGGACATGGCCCAGCACCCGGTTGCCCGCCCACAGCGCGCCGCTGGCACCATCGAAGCGGATCGCGCCCCCGCCGTTCAGCACCTCGGCCAGGTCCGCGACCGCCACCGAGAACCTTTCCTGGCGCATGATTTCCAGGAGTGAGAGGCACGGTCCCCGAAAACCGTCGATCGGTTCCACGATGGGCAGGGGCCGGAGCAGCAGCGCGTTGCGGTAGGCGAGCAGCCGATTCCGGCCCGCGGCGGAAATCGGTCCACTCAGGCGCATGAAGCACTCGTGTTGCAGACCGCCCGTGGCGAGTGTTCCCACCTGCCAGAATCGCTCATCGAGCTGACGGACGCGGTCCCGCAGCCCGAGTTTCCCCACCAGCCAGTGCAGGAAGGCCTCCGGCCTCCGTTTCCATACCAGCAGGTGGCGCCGGTCCACCGTGCTAAAGCAGCGGTTGCAGAGGCAGCGCCCCCCGTTGAGGTACAGCGCGCCTTCCTTGCAGCAAGGGCAGCTGGGGAACGGGTGGAGCAACGGCTCCTGTTCCACCCAGCCCCGCGCCTGACAGCGCCGTAGCGCCGCGGCGTGCGGCCCCAGGAAGTCTTCCCAGGCGACGAACGCGGTGTCCGGGTGTTCCGCGAGGCCGAGGAGGAATTCAAGGCTGGACATGGAGAAGACCCCAGCGTTTCAGGCAGGTTCGCAGCCGCTCTCCCAACGGGGTCTGGTTGAGGTTGCAGCGATTCGGCCACAGCCGGATGAGATAGTTTTTGCTCTGCCGGTCGGCGACCTTCAGCCGCACCTGCAGTTCGGCATAGCACACCTGCACCTGGTCGAGGATTCCGTCCGCGCTCAGGTGCGTCTGCAGCAGCTGGCGGATGGCGGGCGTCTCGTCGCTGGCCAGCGTCTCCAGCTTGACCTGCCGCCGCCCCTGACGCTCGGGGTAAAGGAAGTGGAGGGTGCTGACGCGAACCCCTTCCATGTCGTCAGCGTCGGGCAGGAGCAGGGAGGGAGCTTTGAGGGAATCCAGGGCGAAGGTGTGCCCCAGCGCGTTGGCGTCCAGGGCCACGCCAAGGACCGCCCGCCCAAAGCGTTGAAATAGTTCCAGGATACGGTCCTCGGCGTGGAGCGGCGACTTGAGCAGGATGGTGCCGTCCTGGGGATAATAAATGAACACCACGGGGAACGCCGGCCTCAGCCGCTCAAAGGTCTGCTCGCCTTCCTCTGTGAAGATTTCGAACTGCCGTAGCCGGTCGGCGACGTGGGCCACAAAGCAATACGTCTCGTTCAGCCGGGACGCCTCGACCGCGCAAAAGCGGCCGATACCCTCGCGCAGTCGGAAGAACTCCCGCAAGCTGGCGGCCAGCGCCTTGCCAACTTCGGCGAGGTTCTCGATCGCCAGACCGGAACGGACCTGGGCGTTCCGCCACGTGCCCGCTTCCAGGATCTCCTGATTGAGGTAAACGGTGCGGAACGCGTCGGGGTGATGGAGGAGGAACCACACGGCGATGGCGGCTCCGTTGGGTATGAGGTCGGAGGGCAATTCCTGACCCTCAATCGCCGCCAGCAGGTGGGGCAAGGATTCGCCGCCGGCCAGTTCGTTGACTGCGGCCAGTTCCCATTCGACCCGTTCGCGCTGTTCTCTGGAAAGCTGCGCCAGTACGTTGTTCCAGCGCCGCCAGTCCCCCCTGGGCATGCCGCCTTCGGGCACCTGCGTGAAGGGGATGCCGCGGCAACGGCAGTAGTCGATGAACGGCTCGGTGCCGTAGACACTGCGCAGGAACTGGTCGGCGTCGAAGGCAAAGGTGTCCATAACAGGCGGTAAGCGCTGTTGCAGTGGTTGATTGTCCGCCCGAAGGATGAGACATGTCCAGTGGACGCGCCCCTGCCGGCGGTGCTCCCACGGCCCCTGGCGACCAGAATGACTGGCGCGGAGGACCTGATCATTGTACGCATTCACGGGCCGAGGGTGACAGCCGTTCAGATAGGAACAAGGTGTGCGAACATTGAACCTGATCTGGCCGCGATTAGGGTTGAGGCAACCGCTGAAGGCGGTGTGCCGGACCGAAGCGTGCAAGAGTTAGTTACAACGCACACGGCCAGGCTACTGGGCGCGAGGCATCGAACTTTCAATGTCTTACAGGCGGCCAGAGCATTTGGGCCACAACCGTTCCACGCCCCGGATCGCTCTGTTGATTTCAGCGAAGACTTTTGGCCCAAGAGTGCATCAACTGGGGCCAAGGTCTCAATTTCCTGCGTGGAGCAAGCACTCGCCGCACACCGGGCGATGATCGTCGAGTCGCAGGACGTGTTTACTCGGCTGGACCAAGCTAAATCGCTGCGACGGTTCCACGACCGGCATGAAGCCGTTTGAAGGAGAAGCCTTGAAGTCCTTGCGCGAATGCGTACTATAATATCCATCCGACCTTTGCCAATAGCGCACAGGGGTGGGAAACGGATTCGTGCTGACGAAACCAGGTTCCGGATCCAGGGAACCCGGCGATTGCTATTTCGTATGTGCCATTATTCAAGGAAACCACAGCAGCAAACGGGTTGAGCATCCACCCAATGGTAAACCACTGGGGTTCCACAGACATAATCAGCGGTGCGGACATTTACTTGTCGAACACGCGGGGGCCGGCCCGGATGTCCCACTCGTCACCGAGGCGGAAACACACTCGGGGCTCCATTACCGAGGAAACATGAGCGGGATCCCGAGGATGGGCTCCTTTCTCACCCAACCGAGGGTGAATGGGGAAGAGCATGCCAATGCACCAAAGATTATTCCTCTTGCCTCTTACTGACCTCGAGACGGAACTGCGTCGGCGCAGCGCGTCCGAGACCGAATCCCAATCACCTCCCTCGCCGCAACTACTCGGTGGCGATTTTTCAGAGATTGAATCCAGCGACATTCGGGTGGTTGCGGAGCAGCGGCGAGAAAAGCTCAGTCAATTCAGGCTCGCTGATCTTCGCTATGAACTCCAATCGCGGCTCATGTTGCGACATCAGGGGTTCAAGCAACAGCCAGATCTACTTTACCAACCCCTTCCCGCGTTGTCGGATATCATGACCGAAGACATAGCCACAGAAATCACCGGTCGAGAGGAAGCCATCTACGGTCCTGATGACCGGCAAGACATTTTTGCGGCGTCCCCGGTATTTCAAACCCAAGCTCAGTGGTCCGTCATTCTTGTAAATGCCACCGAACTCGTCGTGGGGCCAACGACATCCCGACTCCGGACGACACCGTTAGGGGTCGCGCAAGGCCTTTGCACAGGGCAGAACTTTACTTCTCAACCTACTGCCGGATTCTGCTCGGGGATACTAATCCGCCGACGAATAGTAGTCACCGCGGGCCACTGCATAGACCCTAATAACCTCGCAAATATTCGGTGCCTTTTTGGCTTTCAGATGCTAAATGCAACCAACGCCAACACGACGATCCCGAACACTGATATATTCACACCGGAGGCAATACTCCAGCGCTATACCGACATGGTCCTCCTTCGCCTCGATCGTACAACGGCTTTTTCGACCCTGCCCACGCTCCGCCAAAGCGGTACGATAGAGAATGGTCAGGCAGTTTATATGATCGGGTATCCGAGCGGGCTCCCCGCGAAAGTTGCGACCAATGCAACAGCGGCCAACTTGGACAGTAACACTTTCGTAACAAACCTCGATGC
>JBBSDR010000886.1:0-4038 GCA_038240465.1 Gemmatales bacterium | reverse complement strand
TGATCCAGATCCCGAAACCGAACCGGAATTCGACCCGGGGATGGGCGGAATGGCGCTGGGTGGATTGCCGCTGGGACAGATGACAATGGTGAAGGCGTGGGATGCGCGCACCGGCAAGACCACCCGTGCCCTGTTTCTGCCGCCCGGCTGGGCCACCTGGCTCACACTCAGCCCGGATGGCCGGCAAGTGGTGGTGCCGCGGATGTCTCCGAAAAAGCCAGGAGGAATTCCAGGAGCTGACCTCCCATTTCCGGTATTAGGATCGACGCAAGTCCTCCACGACCAGGCGAGAGTCATCGACACAACCACCGGCAAGGACGTGCTAGTCCTCCATCATGGCGAGGGGATGCACCGCGCCGTCTTCAGCCGCGACGGTCGCCGTCTCGCCTCGTCGGGAGGAGTGTGGGACGCCCGGCGAAACCGTTACATCAGCGGAGTTATCAAGTTGTGGTCTCTCGACAAGGGAGCGCGGGCCAATCAAGTGCCTGTGACGCTCAAGGGACACGTTCAAGCCATTGATCAACTCGCCTTCAGTCCTGATGGGGCGCGGTTGGCCAGTGGCAGTTCGGACGGCATGCTGAAGATCTGGAACATCGCCACCGGTAAGGAGGAGCGCACGATCGTGTCGGCCACGATCGCCGGCGCCTTTCGATTCAGTCCCGACGGCGAACATCTGGCGCGCCTCGGCGCGAAACAGAGCGTTATCTGGGACGTGAGAACGGGCGAAGAACGCAGCGTCCTCGGGAGCGAAGCACTCCCGACCGGTATCCCGGAATTCAGCCCGGACGGCCAGCGTCTCGCCGCCGTGGTCGGCAATGTCGTCCAGATCTGGGATCTCTCGGGTGTGGAGTTGCAGAGCCTCAAGGGACACCAGGGTGCCATTCTGCGCCTGGCATACAGTCCGGATGGACGGCGTTTGGCAGTGGGAGGGCTGGAATCGCTTCGGATCCTGGACGCGACAACGGACGCGCAGCAACTCCAGGTGCCGGCGAACGGCAGTCCCGAGGCGATCGCGTTCAGCCCGGATGGCAGGCGCTTTGCCGCGGGCGATGGACGGACCATCAAGATCTGGGACCCCGTCACTGGTCACCAGGTGATGTCGCTGGAAGGACACTCGCCGGCCACTCCGGCCGAGCCGATGGGGTTCGGTCAGTTCTTGATGCAGCAGGAAGGCGACGTTGAGTGGCTGGTCTTCAGCCGCGATGGCCGTCGCCTTGCCTCCGCCGTGCAGTTCACCGAACAGGACAAACAGACGGGCGAAATCAAGGTCTGGGATGCCGTCAACGGCAAGGCAATCCTCACGATGAAGACCGGGACGCTCCTCAGTAATGCATTCAGTCCTGATGGCCGGTATCTTGCCCTCGCGGAGACGGAAAAACCCGCCCGTGTCCTCGACGCGACCACAGGCAAGGAACTATTCGTCCTCGAGGGACCTCCGTTGCCCTTTCATTGCGTGCAGTTCAGCCCCGATAGCCAGCAAGTTGCCTGTTCCTCGTTCAGCCAGGCAGGGGGCTTTCAGCTCCCGGCACCAGCGAAGGGGTCGGAGGAGCCGGCCGATGACATCAAGATCTGGGACATGGCGACGCGAAAGGTAATCCGGACACTATCGGGATTCGCGGCGGGGAACTTGCGGTTCAGCCCCGATGGCCGGCGTCTGGCTGCCGCGAGCTTGCTCGGGCCGAGCGGGTCCGTGACAGTCTGGGACTTGACGACGGGAAAGGAACTGTTGACTGTCGCCTGGCCGGTCCTGTCGATTCACGCGGTCGGTTTCAGTTCCGATGGCCGCTATCTCGCGACCGGAGGCGTCGATAAGAAGAACGAGCGTGGGCAGCCGGTCCCCACTCCCAACAATGAGAGCCGAACGGTTCGCATCTGGGACCTTGACCGTGGCGAGAAGGCTGCGGTTCCCCTGCTGCACCTCAAGGGCCATGCAGGCAACCTCATCAGCGTGGTGTTCAGCGAGGATGGCAAGCGGCTGGCCACCTGTGCCCAGGACCAGATGGTGAAGTTATGGGACACTGCCACCGGCGAGGAACTGCTGAGCTTCCGTGAGACCGAGCAATCGTTCAACTGGACGCGGGTCATGTTCAGCCCGAAGGACCAGCGGCTCGCCGCGGCCGGAGCAGCTTTCGCGATGCCATCGGGTCCGAATCGATTCGTGCGAATCTGGGACGCCGAGGAACCGACGCCGGCCACTCGCGCCGCACGGCTGGCGGCCCTTGACGAACACGCCATCGACTGGCACTACCAGGAGGCGGAACGCGCGACCACGGCCGGAAACGCCTTCGCAGTCCGGGTTCATCTGGCATACGTCGATGCGTCCCAGCCGCGTAATCTCCTGGAGCGGCTGCGCCGGGGCCGGCTGCGTTCCGGCGGCCAGCAATGGGAGAAGGCGATCGCGGACTACTCGGTGGTGCTGGCGACGGAGAAGAACAATCTTGAAGTGTTGGGCTGGAAAGGACGTGCGCACGCCGAACTGGGCCAGTGGAAGGAAGCGGAAAGCGACTTTGCGGCGGCGATCGCGCTCGGACCCGTGCTCGATTGGATCTGGGATGAGCAGGCCCTGTTGCGGCTTCGCGCCGACGATGAGGAGGGCTACCGTAAGACGTGCGCCGGAATGATGGCGGCAATGGGCGAGGTGGAATCCCTGGAGACGCTCAATTCTCTTCTGGGGATTTGCTGCGCCGCTCCGAACGCGTTGCCGGCAAAGGAACTGCTGCGGCTGGCGAAACGGCTGGAAGTCATGACCGCCGCCGATCCGCACAACGCGAGTTATCTCAACACGTTGGGCGAGATCAACTATCGAGCAGGGCAATGGGCCAAAGCGGCGAAGGTACTCAACGACTCGATCAAGGAGAGCGGACTGGCCCGCAACGCTGAGGACTGGTTGTTCCTGGCGATGGCCGAGCAGCGTCTGAAGCATCCCTCCGAGGCGAAACGCGCGTTGACCAGGGCGAAGAAGTTGATGGCCGAGGCGAAGCCGGAAGGCTGGCGCCAGCGTGTCCTGTGGCAGTTACTTGCAGCGGAGGCGGAAGCTTTGATGCAGCCTCCGAAATGATCGTTACGATTCCACGTCCTGCCGCGCCTCAACAAGCGCATGACTCTCGCGGACTTCGAGGAAGCCGCGCGGTTCCTCTCCGGCCAGGCCATCGCCGTCCGGGCTTTCCTTCTGCTGCGGCCGCCGTTCCTCGATGAGGCCGAGGGGATCCACTGGGCGAAGGAGTCCCTGCGGTTCGCCTTCGACGTTGGCGTGGAGTGCTGTGTCGTCATTCCGACGCGCGGGGGCAATGGGGCGATGGAGGAGTTGCAGCGCCAGGGCCATTTCGCTCCGCCCCGGATTGAGTCCCTGGAAGACGTTCTCGATCATGGCGTCGGCCTGCGCCGCGGCCGGGTGTTCGCCGACCTGTGGGACGTGGAGCGGTTCTATTCCTGTCGGCGCTGCGGTCCGGCGCGGGCAGAACGGATGCGCACGATCAACCTGACGCAGAAGCCGGCACCCGCAGTCATCTGTTATCCATGCGCATAGTCCGATATCATGCCGATCGCCCGAGCATTTGTTCCGATCCTGGAGAATCCGCGATGTCCTTGCTTCTGCCCGAGGAGTTGCGTGCCTTGCTCGCCCTGCAACTCGTTCCCGGTCTGGGACCGATGCGGACCAAAGCCCTTCTCCAGTCCTTCGGCTCCGCCCAGGCCGTCCTGCACGCCAGCCCCGGGCGTCTCGGCCAGACGTCCGGCATTGGCGAGAAGCTCTCCGGCGACATCGCCAGCGCCCTGCGCACCATCGACATCGACGGCGAACTGAAGCTGATGGAAAAGCATCGCGTCGGCCTGCGCGTCCTCGGTCAGGACGACTATCCCGCCCCGCTCGGAGAAATCAGCGATGCCCCGTATCTGCTTTACGTTCGTGGCACGCTCGTGCCTGAAGACGTTCGCGCCGTCGCTCTGGTCGGCTCGCGCCAGTGCAGCGATTACGGCAAGCGGACGGCGTCCCGGCTGGCGGCCGACCTGGCGAAGGCCGGCTATGTCGTCGTGAGCGGT
>JBBSDR010000885.1:0-4039 GCA_038240465.1 Gemmatales bacterium | reverse complement strand
TCACAGCACCAATTCCTCCAGGCCGCAAGATTCCTCTATTCGCCTCGAAGGGCGGGTTCCGCGCCTCGGCTGGTTCTCCCGAACCGTCACTTCTCCGCGATGAAAGTCAGACTGTAGCACGCCCGCCAGGCTCAGGTCATGAATGTGGCCCTTTCCATAGAGCCGCACGCTCTTGCGGTCCTTGCCGACTTGCCCCTGCTTGATCGCTGGCTTCGCGTCTACTTCAGGACTCCTACGGCTTCTCCTCGCCGTTCTGTTGTCGCCGGCGCAGCATCTCCTGAAGTTGCTCGGGCTTGAGTTGCTTCAGCAACACGTCCAGCACTTTCTCTGCTCCGCTTGTTTCGACAACACGTTCCAGGCCAACCGCTTTGAGAACCTGTTCGAGGCCAACCGCTTTGAGGACCCGTTCCACGCCGATGACTTCGATGGCTCGCTCCACGCCGAGGATCTGAATCACCCGATCCGGCGGCAGCACCCGCACCACTTCGTCGAGATCGGCGATCTTGCCCACTGCTTCCCAGTCGATAATCGAGGCGCTCGTTGACTTGCTGGCCATGTGTCGAATCTCCTCCCACAATCCCGGTTGCAAGGCGAACAACCACTTGGCGAATCGATGCAGTAACGCTTCTTGCCGCAGCACCAGTTCGCCCAATGCTCGCGGCGCCGCTGGTTCACGGTCCAGCAAGTGCAACGGAATCGTGTCCTCTTCTACCGGCACGTCTTGATAAGCCACCAGCCAGACCGGATGCCCCCAGACAGTTCCACGCCACAGGCCGCCGGTCTGATATTCCAGATAGGCCCGGCTCCGCGCGTGTCCCAGGAAGGTCTCTCCAAGCCTCGGGGCCAGATACCAGAATGATACCTGACGACTGCTCAACCGTTCCTGATGCTGAACCTGCCGTTCCTCGTTGAAGCGATAGGTCAAGTGGACTTCCCCAAGGAAAGTGGACAGTGGGTTAACGGTTATCGGGATTGTTCGTACGCAACCGGGGTGACATACCCCAGTGAAGAATGCAGGCGCTGGTTGTTGTAAAAGACCTCGATGTACTCGAACAGGCTGGCCCTGGCCTCCTCCCTGGTCTGGTAGTCCTCATGGTGAGTCAGCTCCTTCTTCAGGCTCGCGAAAAAGGACTCCGCCGGCGCGTTGTCCCAGCACTGACCCACTCCGCTCATGCTGCACGCGATCCCGTGCTTGCCCAGGAGCCGTTGGTAGTGTTCGCTGGCGTACTGGCTCCCCCGGTCCGAGTGTGCCAACAGCCCCGCGCCCGGCAGACGCCTCTTCACGGCCATCTCCAGCGCATCGACCACCAGCCGGCTGGTCATCGTGCTGTCCATCGACCAGCCCACCACCTTCCTGGAGTAGAGATCCTCCACGATGGCCAGGTACAGCCACCCCTCGCGCGTCGGGATGTAGGTGATGTCCGCCACCCAGGACTCGTCTGGTCCCTCGGGATCGAACTGCCGGTCCAGCACGTTGGGTGCCACCGGCAGCGGATGGTTGGAGTCGGTCGTGCAGCGGAACTTCCGCGCCGACTTCGCTCGGATGTCGTTGTCGCGCATGAGCTTGGCGACGGTGTTGACGCTACACGCCTCGCCGGAGGCGGCCAGCGCGGCGTGGATGCGCGGGCTGCCGTAGCGCCGCTTGACCTCGACATGGATGCCCTGGATCAGGACGAGCAGGGTCTCACGGCGCTGCTCCTGGAAGGAGGGCGGACGGCGCAACCAGGCGTAGTAGCCGGCTGGCGAGACGGCCAGCGCGTCACACATCACGCGGACGGGCCAGTCCTCCTGGTGGCGTTCGATGAAGGCGAAGGTCACATCGCCTCCTTGGCGAAGAACGCCGCCGCTTTTTTTAGGATCTCGCGCTCCATGAGGAGACGCTTGTTGTCGGCGCGGAGGCGACGGAGTTCCTCCTCGACGGCGGGGAGGCGTCCGTTGCCGGGGAAGGCCTGATCGCCCTGGACGTGGAAGGCGACCTTCCAGGAGCGCAGGAGAGTCTCGCCGAGGTCGAGGGAGCGTGCCGCCTCAGCGACGGAGAGGCCCTTCTCGGTGATGAGCTTGACCGCCTCGATCTTGAACTCGCTCGTGTAGGTTCGTCGTTGCCTGGCCATGGTGGACCTCCTGAGAGGAAGTTTACACCGTTAACCCTGTGTCCACCATTCCTGGGGAGGTTCAAAGCCAGTCCCGACATGGACGAGCAATTCCAGGTCGTCCTCTTCAGGAGCATCGCTCGGCCCCTTGAACTCGACCACGTTCCAGTCGGTCAAATGGCTCCATAACCCCTGGAAGACACCAGCCGCCGCGGCTTGACGGCGAATGATCAGCAGATCGCCGCGACGAGGCAAATCGCTGACGGGGACTTCCGTCTGCACTTCATAATAGGGGTCGAAGAGCAGCTTGAGCAAATGGGCGAACAGCGGATGCCATTGCGTACTCATGAAACCATCACTTCTCCGGGATGTAATTCAGCGTATAGTACGCCTGCGGATGCAGCAGCGGCTGGCCGTCCTCCGATCGCACACCCGCCAGGCTCAGGTCGTGAATGTGGCCCTCCTGCAAACCCTCCACATAGAGCCGCACACTCTTGCGGTCCTGGCCGACTTGCACCTGCTTGATCGCCGGCGTCGTCGCGTCCACCTCGGGACTGCCGTAAGACGCCTGGTAGATGTAGGTGAACGTCTTCATCTTGTATGACTCCACCTTGCCGGCGCTCTCGGCGTCGAGCGGCTTCGTGAACGTCAACTCGAAACCATCGGGCTTCGCGTGCATCTCGTGAATCTCGAAGGGCAGTTTGCCTGTCCACACGAGGCGCTCGATCGAGAACGGCTTCGGTCCGCGCGAACCCCAGCCGCGATTGGTGCCGCCGGCGAACAGCGAGCCGTCCTTGCCGAATCGCACCGGCACGATGCCCGAGCCGAATCCCGACTTGAAGGGGAAACACACGCCCTGATAACGGCCCTTCACCTTTTCGAGATAGACGCGCATGATCGTGCTGTGCGTCTGATCGCCGACGAAGAGTTGCTTCTCGAATGGCCCGAACTTGCCGCCCGACAGATCGCAGTCGATGCCGCTGGCGGACTGCCCCATCTTCTGGTAGGGGAAGATGACGGAGGTCGGCGTCAGTTGCGGGATACGCTTGGCCTCGGTGATGATCCGGCTCTTGCCGCCGCTGTTGGGGACCGCCGGCGCCTTGCCGAGATACTGGGCCTCCTTCTCCTTGTACCAGCGGAAACTATCGGGATGGCCGACGAAACCGCCGACCGTGAGGTGCTTCAGGCCGCACGCGCCATTCCACGGCCCCTGGTTGTCGGTGTAGAAGACGTCTCCCTCGGCGTTGAAACCGACGCCGCCGGGAGAGCGCACGCCACTCGTCGTCGGCACGAACTTGCCGTCTTTCGTCACCTTGCCGGCCCAGCCGCGAAACTTGCTGTCGCTGTTGAACGAACCGGTCAAGCAGAGTGTGATCCAGATGTCGCCGTTCTTGTCGAAACGCGAGCCAAAGGCGTACTCGTGATAGTCGCCGTTGATCTCCCAGCCATCGGTGACCGTCTCGAAGAGGTCCGCCTTGCCGTCGCCGTTGGTGTCCTTGATGCGCGTGACGTCGGGACGTTGCGTGACGTAGAGCCAGCCGTCCTTCTGCGCCAGACCGAGGACTTCGTGAAGTCCATGGGCGAAACGGCTGAACTTGGCGTTGCTCGGGTCCTTGTCATAGGCGTTGTCGATCAGCCAGACTTCGCCGCGCCGTGTGCCGACCGCCACCTTGCCATCGGGAAGGACCTCGATTGCGCCGGCCTCCAGCACCTGGCCGGGCGGCGGCGTGAAGGTCAGGATCTTGTAATAGTCGTCCTCGACGGCGGCTTTCGGCAGAGGCTTCTTTCCCTGGCCGAAGACCGGCAGCAGCAGACCGAGAGACAGCAGGGCGAGTGGGAAGCAAATGCGGAGATATTTCATGAGCTGGATCTTTCGTTAAGCCGCAGGCGCCCGTGGTGCAGGCGGCTCACCTGCTCTTTTCTTGCCGTGGTGCAGGCGGCTCGCCTGC
>JBBSDR010000884.1:0-4039 GCA_038240465.1 Gemmatales bacterium | reverse complement strand
TGTTTGCGGTGGGCCGCCTGGATACGACGGGAGATTTCCGAACGGCTCTCGGAAAAGTCAAGACTCATGGTGATCGGGGCCTCGCTGATCGTGGTTTGTCGCCGCGCGCGACGGGTTGAAAGTTGATTGTACCGCGAGCGCTGCCATTCTTCAGCAGTTTTTCGCCGCGCGACATTCGCAATTCGTCTTGATTGACGGTCCTGTGCGATGCGGCTATACTCCGCAAGCGCTCTCCGCCCCCGGTCGCAACAGGATTCACACCATGCCGCCACGCCTTGCCTGTCTCGTTCTCGTTCTCGCCTGCGCCGCGCCCGCCGCGGCCGACGACACCCCGCAGTATCAGGGCAAGACCGCTCGCGAGTGGATGCAGGAACTCACCGATCCCGCGCTGCCAACTCGCCTGCAAGCTCTCACCTCTCTCGGTGAACTGGGGCCAGCCGCGCGCGAAGCCGTGCCTGCCCTGCTGCAAATGCTCAAGGATCGCGGCAACGCGCAGACGAATCCCAACACGCTCAGTCCCGCGGGACTCGTCGCGGCCCAGTCGCTCGCTCGCATCGGCCGTGCCGCCGTCCCCACCCTTGTCCAGGCCCTCGGCAGCGATCATCCGCGCGTCCGTGCCGGCGTCGCTCATGCCCTGGGTCTGATGCGTCTGCCCCTGCCTGCCGCCGTGGCGCCGCTCCAGAACGCTCTCAAGGATCGCGACGAACACGTCCGCTACCAGGCCGCCCTCGCCCTCCTTCGCCTCGGCCAGAAAGCCGACACCGTCGCGCCCATCTTGCACGACCTGCTGCGCGCTCTGACGCCGGCCATCCGCCTTGAAACCGCCCTTCTCCTCCAGCAACTCGGGCCGGATGCGAAGAGCGCAACCGCCCTCGTCGAGGCGCTGCGGGACGAACATCTCGAACTCCCCGCGCCAGCCGATGGAGGGCAGCAAGACCCCGGAATGCCGGTGCCTCGGCCGCGCAACGTCGCCGTCGGCGCTCTGGCGGCCCTCGGCGCTGATGCCGTGCCTGTCCTGATCAAGGCCGCTGGCGACACCGATCCACAGGTCCGCACCGGCGCTCTGCTGGCCCTCTCGAGCATTCAGCCTCTGGTCAAGGAAGCACGCGACGCCCTTCAGGCGTCCCTCAAGGATCGCGATAGCGGCGTCCGTCTTCTCGCCGCCGTCAACCTGTGGCGCGTGACGCGCGAGTCCGGCCCTGTTCTGGCGGTCCTGCGCGAGGCGTTGAGCGATCCCGATCCCGATCAGGCCGCCGTTGCCGCTCTCGCTCTTGGCCAGATCGGCGCTCCCGCGCGCGACGTCATTCCGACACTGATCGACCATCTCAAGGACCCCAGGCGGAACCTCATCGCTCGTCATGCGCTGGGACTGTTCGGCGCGGAGGCAGTGCCGGCCCTGGTGCGGCTCCTTGGCGACGAAGAACTATCGGCTCAGGCGGTCTCCCTGTTACAAGGGTCGATCCGCGATGCCCTGCCTGCCGTGCTGAAGGCCCTCGAAGCCGAGCGAGCTAGTGTCCGTGCCGCGGCAGCCGAGGTGCTGAGTATTCCCGGTCCTCATGCCGCGCGCGTCCTCACTGCGCTGCGCCATGCGGCCCGAGACAGCGACGCGGGCGTTCGCTTTCAGGCGCTGGCGGCCCTTGCTGTCCTCGATCTGACCGGGCCGGAGAACGTCGCCGCCGGCCTGGGCGAGTTCCTCGAACAGAAGAACGGGCCGCACCGCCGGCAAGCCCTGATCGCCCTCGCCGCCATGGGACGCCGGGCCAGCAAAGCGACAGCCGCTCTCGAGTCCACCCTGTCGGATCCTGATGCCGCAATTCGCTGGAGCGCGGCGCGCCAACTCTATCTGCTGTCACCCGACAACCGCAAGGCCCTCGACATTCTGCTCGAATCGGTGAAGGATGACGTCAAGAATGGGCGGGGTATTGCGCCGATTCCATTCAAGGCGGCGGCCGTACCCCGGCTCGTCGATCTGTTCAAGGAAGGCCCCGATCGGCTGCGGCTTATCGTCCTCAACTTCCTTGTCGGACTGGGAGCGGAGGGGGAGGCCGCTGCTCCGGCGCTGGCCCGTGCGCTTGAGGACGGCTCTCCTGTCGTCGCTGGCCAGGCCGCCCTGGTTCTCGGACGGCTCGGACCGAAGGCGAAGGAGTACGTCCCGGCCCTGGAGAAAGCGTGTCAGCGGAGCGCTGCCGGCAAGACGACCGCGGTGCTGATCGCCCTCGGCCGCATGGGACCTGAGGGGCTGGCCGCCCTGCATCGACTGGCCGCGAAGTCGCCGGTGCGCCAGTCCGCGATTCAGGCGCTGGGTCCGCTCGGCGATCACAGCAAGACCACCATCGACCTGCTGACCGCGGCCCTGAAGGACGAGAGCCAGTACCTCCAGCACGATGCCGCTCGTTCGCTGATCGCGCTGGGAAGGGCGGAACTGGCCGTGCCGGTGATGCGCGAATGGCTGCGAGACGCCGACATCGAGTGGCGGCGTCAGACCGTGCTTGAGCTATCAAACCCGGCGACGGAAACGCCGGCCCTCGTGCCGCTGTTGATCGAGAGCATCAAGGATCGCGATGCCCATGTCGTCTATCAACCCTGGCCGCGTTCGTCGCTGCCGCTCGGATTGATGGGCCAGTACGGCGCTGGGGGAGCGATTGGAGGGGGCGTCGGTTTCGGCGGCGGCTTGAATTTCGGTTTCGGAGGCGTTTCGCCGTCGTCGGTCCGCAGTGTCGCAATCGCCTCGCTGGGTCGAGTCGGCCCGGCGGCGAAGGATGCCGTGCCGGCCCTCCTGGGTCTGCTGGCGAGCGAGGATGCCGGTAGCCGGACAATGGCGGCGGAGGCGCTGGGAGATATCGGCCCGCGCGCCCGGACCGCGATTGCCGTCCTGCGCAAGGCGATCAAGGATGACGATGCCGACGTCCGTCTGGCCGCGGCGGGCGCCCTGGCTCGCCTCGATCGGCAGGCAGCCGAGACAGTCACGATCCTGATCGCCTCGCTGAAGGAGCAGTCGCCGGAGGGGTTCGACCTGTCGATGGAGCGCAAGTTGACCTGCCTCGGCCGACTCGCTGTGCCGCCTCTTATCGCCCTGGTGCGCGAGCGCGGCAAGGTCGGCCCGCCGGACGATGGCCGAGGTCTGTTCTCCTCGCGCGACGGTTATTTCCGCGCTGCCGAGGCGGCACGTCTGCTCGGGATGATTGGGCCGGACGCCGAGGACGCCGTGGCGGTGCTGCTGGAGGCGATCCAGGATCGCGAGGGCATCCGCATCGATCCGCTGACGCAGTCCGAGCCATTCGGCCCGGCCGGCTTCTCGCTGCGCCAGGCGTCGGCCTTCGCCCTGGGGCGCATCGGTTCGCCGGCTAAGCGAGCCGTCCCGAAACTGCTGGCCATCGCGCGCGACCTGCGTGAGGATTCCGGCCTGCGGCTGATGGCGCTCGAATCGGTGATGCTTCTCGATCCCCAGCCTGCCGTGGCCGCGCCTTTGGCGAAGGAACTGCTTCACGGCCACTTGCTGGTCGGCGCGGCGCTCGCGCCCCGGTTCAACTTCGTCTCGCAACTCGGAGAGGCGGGGAAAGACCTGGTGCCGCTACTGGCCGGCATCCTGGATCGGCCGGGCGCCGCTGTCTATCGCGCCGAGGTGGTGACGTTGCTCGGCATGCTGCCGGAAGCAAAGCAGGCGCTGCCGCAGTTGCGCGAGGCGCTGAAGGACCCGGTAACTCGCGTCGAGGCAGCCCGGGCGCTGGCCCGCATTGAGGCGCAGACACTCATTGCAGCGTCGGCAGGCGACCTCTACAACCCGCCCTTCGCCGCCCGCGCGGCGGCCGACGGCATCGCGCGAGCCCGCTTCGTCGAGCTGCCGGGCGACGCCGGTCACCGCAGCGCCAGCGGCGTTAGCGCCGCGTCGACCGTGGCCGTGGCCGAGGCCGTTGCAGCGTTCCTGCGTTGACGCGCCATTGCGCCAGCGCTCACCACGCCCGAACGCGTCGCTTCCTCAAGCTCTGCGCCGGCCGCGGCGGCTGGATTCACCGTAGCGCCGCCCGTTAGTTGGCCCATT
>JBBSDR010000883.1:0-4041 GCA_038240465.1 Gemmatales bacterium | reverse complement strand
CTCCGGATCTTCTCGAAGCTCGCCCTGGAGCCGGCGGTACACTTCGAGTTGATCCGTATGACCCAGTCGCGAGATGCGCTCCCGCACGCTAGACGCCAGAGCCACGTTCCAGCTCACGAAGCAGTTCCCCCACATCGAGAAGCCCGCCTTGGTCCGCCTCCGCGACGCCGCGGTGCAACTCTTCGTCGTCGAAGCGCGGCCAGCGCAGTTCCAGGTCCGTTTTCAAAGCGTGCAGTTTCTTTTTGGTCGTGTCCAGAAGGCTGACGTTCGTGACCGTGAAGCCGCGTCCCTGGGTGGACTGCACGATCTCATCGACGTCGGCAACGGCCTTGCAGATGGCGAGCAAGCTGGAGAAAAGTCGGTCTCCTTCCTCCAGAACGTTGCCAATCGCACCCGAAAAAAGGTGGCGGATGCGTTCTTGAACGTGCTGCTCGAAGTTATTGCCGAGCGTGGCGGAGAAGAGGATGAGGCCATCCACTCTGCCCAGATCGATGCCGTGATCGTTGAAGCGATGGAGGTTCTCGGCCGCCTCACTGATGATCTCGGCCTGTCCACGGCTGATATCGTCTCGGGTCCTCACGTTGGCACCTCGGGGGAGCAGACGAAAACGGGGAGCCGCCCTGCAGCGGTTCAGCGCCCTCAAATACGTTCTACGAACTTCTGTTCCCTCGTGTTCGAGGTCCCTTCGCAACAGGAGGTTCGGGCGGCAACGAGCCGGCGCCTCGTCCCAAGCTTCATTTGCAGGACGGCATTCCGCGAGAGGGCGACATTCAAGATCCATGTCGGCGCTTGCCTGAAAGTGCCGCTCCTGCTACGGTGAACAGATCGAAACCACCCAGGAGCCAGATCCCGGCACGCCATGGCCCTCACGCTGGAGCAATTTGCTTCGTACCTGGACACACGCGACCTGCCCTGGCCGGCCGCTCCGGAGATTGAACGTCCCCGCGCCAAACCCCATCTCACGCCGCTCAAGGGCATTCGCGTCGTCCTCTGGAACGTCTACGGCACCCTCCTCAATCTCTACGGCGGCGACCTGCTGTTCGAGCATCCGCTGCGGCTCCTCATGGATGTGGCCCTGGACAAGACGGTCCAGGAGTTCAAGATGTGGGGATCGATGTCGCGCAAACCGGGACAGCCCTCCGAATACATGGGCCAGATTTACTCTCAGGTCCTGTCTCAGCAGCGTGGCATCACCACCGGCGGCGAGAAGTATCCCGAGGTGCAGGCCGAACGGATCTGGGAAGCCATCGTCAAAAAGCTGCTGCAGAAGGACTACAAGTTCGACGCCGGCTTCTACGGCGCGCTCAACGAACTGAGCCGCAAGATCGCTTACTTCTTCCACGCCAGCCTGCAAGGGACCGCCTGCTATCCCGGCTGCGCCGAGGCACTGACAGCCGTGACCGGCGCGGGGCTGCAATCGGGATTGCTCGGCGACGGACAATGCTTCACGACGTTGCAACTGGCGCGGGGACTGCGCGAGCAGGATGAGGAGGCCGACGCGGAGGGACTCGTTCCCTCGTCGTTGCGTTTCCTGTCCTGTGACGTCCGCGCGCGTAAGCCTTCCGAACGGCTGTTTCGCCATGCGATGCAATTCCTGGCCGAGAAGAAGATCGCGCCCGGTGAGGTGCTGCATGTCGGCTCGCGGCTGACGCAAGACCTCGTTCCCGCCCGCCGGATGGGCATGAAGACCGCCCTGTTCGCCGGCGACCGGGCGTCGCTGCAGGCCACGGCCGAACAGTTGAAGGAAACCGCCAGCAGGCCCGACGTGTTGCTCACCGAACTGAACCAGATCGCCGACGTCATCGGTTGACCGGGTCGCGGGGCTGCGAAGCCTCGCTCGACCGGAAGGAGCGACCATGCCTCCGCCCCTGATTCTCGATCCGACCAGTCTTGACCTCGGCGCCGTCGTGGCCGATCAGGAAGCCATTCGCCAGATCAATCCGCAGCGATTTGAACTGGAGCAACTCACCGCCGTTGTGCTGATCGACCCCGTCGCACAGGTGGTCGCCGGGTACAAGGACGTGGGGACCGACGAGTTCTGGGTGCGCGGCCACATGCCGAACTATCCGCTCTTGCCCGGCGTGTTGATCTGCGAAGCGGCGGCCCAATTGTGCTGTTACTACATCGCCGTTACGGGCCAACTCGTCGGCGATTTTCTCGGCTTCGGCGGCATGGAGAACATTCGCTTTCGCGGCACGGTCCGCCCCGGCGATCGGCTCGTGCTGATCGGCAAGGCGATCAAGATCCATCGCCGCAAGACCGTCTTCAGCGTCCAGGGGTTTGTCGGCAGCACAATGGTATTCGATGGCGACATCATCGGCATGGCCATGGTGCGCCAGGGCGATGCCGCCCTGGCCGAGGAGGGCTGACCGTGCGCCAGGCCCCTCGCATGTCTCTGGAACAACTCCAGCCCTTCTTGATGGATTTAGTTGTCTCCCCCGATCCTCTGGCGCCGCCGCCGCTCCTCGACTGGCAAGCCCTTTTCGGCAACGATCGTCCGGTTGAACTGGAAGTCGGCTTCGGCAAGGGGCTGTTTCTGCTGACGACGGCGCTGGCCCGGCCGGACGTGAACTTTGCCGGCGTCGAGATCGAGCGCAAGTACGTCCTGTTCACCGCGACGCGAATCGCCAAGCGCAATCTCGCCAACGTCAAACTCGCTCACGGCGACGCGCGCGACTTCCTGCGCCAGCGGGTGCCAGCGGCGTCGTTGCACGCGGTCCACGTCTACTTTCCCGATCCGTGGTGGAAGAAGAGACATCACAAGCGCCGCGTCTTTACCGAGGAGTTCGCCCGGCAGTGTGCGCGGGTGCTGCGACCGGGCGGAATCCTGCATGTGGCGACGGATGTGGCGGAGTATTTCGCGGTCATCACCGAGTTGCTGGCCGGCATCGAAGAGTTGCGCGTCTTGCCGCCGCCGGACGAGCATCAGCCGGAACACGATCTCGATTACATGACGAACTTCGAGCGAAAGGCCCGCAAGGAAGGGACGCCGATCCATCGAGCGCGCTGCGAAAAACTGCCGCTTGCGGCTTAGCGGAAGGGACCGGCCAAGCCGCAAGCGACAGATAGCTCACTTCTTCTCGATGGTCCGTCCCATCTTGGCGAGCAGGAACTTCATGTCGTCCCAGACCATCTTCTTGCGCTCCTGCAACACCTGCGGATCCGGGCTGCGGTGCGGCAGCAAATAGGCCGGATGATAGGTGCAGACGACGGGAATACCGTGGAAGTCGTGCAGCTTGTTGCGCAGCGACGCCATCGACCGGGTCGTGTTCAGCAGATATTTCGCCGCCGTCCCGCCGAGACAGCAGATGAATCGCGGCCGGACCAACTCCAGTTGTCGCAGCAAATACTCGTTACAGTTTTCGGCCTCAATGGGTTCCGGCGTGCGATTCTTTGGTGGCCGGCACTTGATGATGTTGCAGATGTACACGTCCTCGCGTTTGAATCCGCAGGCCGCCAAGATGCGGTTGAGCAACTGTCCGGCGGCGCCGACGAATGGCTCGCCCTGCGCGTCCTCGTCCGCGCCGGGCGCCTCGCCGATCAGGCACAGTTCCGGATCGAAGGGGCCGACGCCGAAGACAGTCTGCGTCCGCGTCGAGGCCAGGTCCGGACAGCGGGCGCACTGCGACACGCGCTCGGCCAGGACCGTCAGTTCATGCCGGCGCTCGATGAGGGGATCGACCGGTTCCGGCGCGGCCGCAACTGTCTCCGCGATGGCCGGCGCGAACAGGGACGCTCCCGCCGGGGGAAACGCCTTTGGCAGATACTCGATGCCGGCGGCAGCGAGACTGGCCAAGTGCTGCCGCAGGGCGCGAACCAGTTGTTCGGGAGTCAGGATATCTGGCATGGAGACCTCGCGGAACTGAGCGGCTGGGTGCAGCATATCGCGATCGCTGTTCGAGGTCGATGCCATCCGAGCCGCGGGGGGTATCGCCCCGGGTGGTAGCGTGGCTCCCGGGCCGTAAGCGGGCGGGGCCCCCCCAAAACCCGGGGGGGGAGCGCGCGGGGCGGGCGGGAAAAGGCTCCGGGGGCCCGGGGAAT
>JBBSDR010000882.1:0-4041 GCA_038240465.1 Gemmatales bacterium | reverse complement strand
CCTCTACTGGGCGCTGACGGTCCTGCCCAACCCGCTGGTCTCCCTGGACACGGCAAGGCAAGGTGAACGGGTGGGAATCATCCAATGGGTGTTCCGCGACCTGGACGATAGCGCCCCAATGAGCGCGGACCGACTCAAGAGCGCCGATTTTCGCGGCCGACCAACTTGCCTATTTCGCACTCAACCCTTTCCGGTCGACAGTGCCGTTTTCCCCTGTTTTCAAGGCTCCTGAGGTCTGTGGGTTGAGTGTCCCATAGGCAAGTTGTCCGCGATTTCCGCCCCTCTCTGCGCCTCGTTTCCTCCGCCTGCATTCTCTCCTCGATCCTGCCGAAACCCCTCATTTCTTGCTTTTCTCGTCCACCACCCCTCTTCTACCCCTGGGATCAAACCCCTCCCAGGACGTCCCTTGGGGGCGGACAACTTGCCGAATTGGGACTCAACACCAATGGCTCGCTCCCAGGAACTCGCGCGCTTGTTCCAGCAACCCGGTTCTCCGGCCCAACGTCACTACGAGATCTGCCGCGCTTACTTCCACCAAGACACGACCGCCGAACAACTCGCCCAACAGTTTCATCTTCATGTCGGGACCGTCCGCGCCATCGTCCGAGACTTCGCTCGCGATCCGGACATCAACTCGTTCTTCACCATGGATCGAACCGGTCCCAAAACTTCCCCGAAGCGTGCGGCGATCCGTCCACGGGCCTGCGAACTCCGCCGCCAGGGCAAGACCCTGGCGGAGATCCGCGCCGCACTCTTGCAGGAGGGGTTCGACGTCAGCCCATCGTATCTCTTCCGCATCTTCAACCACGCAGGCCTCACCGCGACCCGGCAACAGCGATCGTCTCCACAACCGGGCGAGAACGCCAACGACGGCTCCGTCGTGCCCGAGGTCGCCGACATTCGCGCGTTGTCCCTCGACGACGGACGACGATTCTCCACCAAGGTCGCCGGCCTCTTCCTGTTCTTCCCCCTGCTGCTCGATCTCGACCTGCCTCAGGCCGTCAGGACTGCGGGGCTCCCCGGCTCGGAGCCGATCCCGCCACTGCAGGCGCTGCTTGCCTTGCTGGTCCCCAAACTGCTCGGCAAGCGTCGCGTCAGTCACATCAGCGATTTGTGTGATGACGAGGGCGCGGGGCTGTTCGCCGGCCTCAACGTCTTGCCGAAGATCACCTACGCCACCGACTACTCCTACAAGACCGAGCGGGCCATGACCGAGCGGTTGATCGCCGCGGTGATCGCCAAGACCCCGTTGGGAGATCCACCCCTGAGCTTCAACCTCGACTTTCACGCGATCCCGTTTCGAGGCAATGAGCCCGATCTCGAGAACCACTGGGTCCCGATGCGGAACCGGGCGCTGGCCTCGGTCATGGCGTTCGTGGCCCAAGCAGCCGGCCGGCGCGTGCTCTGTTACGCCACGGCCAACATTCTCCGCGCTGAGGCCGACGCCATGGTCCCCAAGTTCGCCGACTACTGGAAAGAGCAGACGGGACGATACCCGGCGCGGTTGCTCTTCGACTCGCGCGCGACCACCTATGCCGGCCTGAACCAACTGACCCAACGCCAGGTCGGCTTCATCACGATCCGCCGCCGCGGCTCGGGCATGCTGGCACGTGTCAAGCGCTTGCCCGCAGACCACTGGCGGTGTTGCCAGATCACCCAGGCCAAAGGCAAGCGTCGCCAGGTCCAGTACGTCGACGAACTGGTGCGACTCGACGGCTACGAAGGAGACCTGCGGCAACTGATCGTGACGGGACTGGGGCACGAATCCCCGACCTTCTTCCTGGCCAACGACTATCCGCAACGAGAGACGGCGCGGGACGTCATCCAGACCTACGCCAGGCGGAATCACGTCGAGAACCAACTCGGTGAACAGATCACGTTCTTTCACCTCGATTGCTTGTGCAGCGACGTGCGTCTGAACGTGGACTTCGACCTGACGCTGACGGTACTGGCCGACCTGCTGCACCGGAACCTCGCCGACCGCCTGAAAGGCTTCTCGCGGGCAGGGCCGTCCAAGTTGTTCCGGAAGTTCGTCGACACGCCGGGCACGATCGAGATCACGGCGAAAGAGGTCGTCGTCCGCCTGAACAAGAGGGCTCACAACCCTCTGTTGAGGGAAGCCAGGCTGACGCAACCGACGCGGGCGGTCCCCTGGCTGGGCGGTCGGAGTGTGTGCATCACGTGCCCCTGACCAGGCCAGACCGGGAGGCGCCTTTGCCATGCGGATCAATATCATCCAGTGTTCATGCAGAGACGGGCAGTTGAGTGTCAATTAGGCAAATTGCGCGACCACGAAAATCGGCGTTCTTTCGGGGTTCGATTGGCCGTCCGCCTGACGGCTTGACCACCGCCAAGCACGGCCCAATCGCTCGCGACGACTCTTGGCTTCCGCTGGGGCCCCTCTCGACCCACGCGGTTCCGGTGCCGGGCGGCTTCGGGTGCGGCGCGGCGCGCACACCGATCCTGGCGCATCATCTCCAAGGGGTCGCTTCCGATCGAATCGTCAACGTCTCTTCAGCTCAGCACCTCAGAATCACCGGGCGGAGCCGCGCCAGGTTCGCCCGCGCACGCCGGAACACCGCCGCGTACGGACAACCACTCGACATCTTCACCCACACCTTGCGAACCGTCACTCGCACCAACGCGGCAATCTTCAGCAGCTTCAACCGGATCGTCTGGCACTGCGCCTCGGCCAGTTCCGTCCCGTTCAGGCCCAATCGACGCAACGCATTGAGCAGCACGTAAGCGATCGACGAGCAGTACAACCGGACCTGGTTCGCTCGCATCGTACCGGCGCTGGTGCGGTCGGCGAACAGGTGCAACTGTTGCTCCTTGATCCGATTCTCCATCTCGCCGCGACCACAGTAATCTTGCTCGTACAACGGCTGGGCCGTTCGAGCCGCGATCGACAGCGACGTGACCACGAATCGCGGGTTGCCGCCCTTGTCCCGATGCTCGGCCGTGGCCACCACGCGACGCTCTCGACTCCAGGTCTCGAGCGTCTGGTATCGCAACTCGGCGAAGAACCGCGCCGGTTGTTTCGTCGCCTCGAATTGCTGACGCGCCTGCTCCGACTCCGCCGCGATCGCCGCGGTCAACCGTGAGTTTTTGGCCAAGCCGATGACGTAGTCGACATCGTTGTGCTCGCACCACGAGAGGATCTCCTCGCGGCGGAACCCGCTGTCGGCGCGGATCACGACCTGAACCTTGGGCCACGCGGTTCGGATCTGTTCGACGATCCGTTTCAGGTGTTTGACCGACCCGGCCGCGGCGTCGATGTCGGCGGGTCGCAGGCACGCCAAGAGCAGGTGATCGCCAGAGAAAATGTACAAAGGAAGATAGCAGTAGTTCTTGTAGTAGCCGTGGAAGAAGCGGCCGAGTTGATGGCCGTGGACCGGGTCGTCGGTGGCGTCGAGGTCCAGAACGATCCGCTCGGGAGGCTGGTCGTGGGCCTGGAGGAAGAGGGTCGCCAAGAGCCGCTCGACGTCGCGGGTCTGGCAGGTGATTTTCTTGTAGCGGCTGTCCTTGTCGGCGGCGACGGGAGTCAATTCGAGCCGGTTCAAGGTGCTCTTGCCGGCCAGGGCCTTGCCGCGATCGCGTGGTCGTTGTCGCGATTTTCCGGTGGGGTCGAGTTTGCCGACGACGGCGGCGAGCAAGGGGTCGTACCGGAGGTCGTCGTGGTCGTTGAGGTCCTCGTAACCCAGGGCGAGGGCGTAGATGCGTTGGGCGATCAGGTGCTCGAGGGAGTGCTCGATGCGGTTGGGGTCGCGGTGATCGGTGAAGCAAGCGGCGAACTGGCGGATGACGCCGGTGAGCTCTTCGGTCTGGCGCAGGAGCAAGACGCCGCCGTCGGAGGAAATGTCGCCGCCGTCGAAGTCGGCGAGGACTTGGCGGGAGCCGAGCATGGGAAAGTCGAGGTAGGCTGAGTTACACTGTGTGGTCATCGGGCTGCCTTGGTTTGCTGTCGCAGGTCGTTGTGACAAACTAACCTACGACACAAGAGGCAGCCCGATGCTATTTCCCTGGTGAGAAATGCGGGTT
>JBBSDR010000881.1:0-4042 GCA_038240465.1 Gemmatales bacterium | reverse complement strand
CCGGTGCCGGCGATGACGCGGGCGGCGAAGGTCGAGGCATTGAATTCGTGTTCCGCGTAAAGGGTCAGGGAGACGTCGAGGGCACGCACGGCAGCGGGATTCGGCTCGGTGCCGTGGAGCATGTAGAGAAAGTTGGCGGCGTGCGAAAGGTCCTTGCGCGCGGGAACCGGAGCGAGTCCCTTGCTGATGCGGAAGTGGTCGGCGACGGCGAGAGGCACCTGAGCGAGGAGGCGCTCGGCCTTGCGCAAGTTGGCCTCGGGAGAATTGTCGCTGGCGTCCTGATCGAAGTGAGCGAGGATGCTGACGGCGGTGCGCAGCGCGTCCATGGCCGGCGTCCAGCGCGGCAGGGCCTTGAACAGCTCGACGAGTGGTTCAGGCAGCCGGCGAGCGGCCGCGACGCGCTGGCGGAAGAGGTCGAGTTGCGGCTGCGTGGGCAATTCCTTGTGCAGCAGCAGATGAGCGACCTCATCGAAGGTACACTTCTCCGCCAGGTCGCCCACGGAATAGCCGCGATAGATGAGGCCCTCGCCGACCGTGGAGATGGCCGTCTCTCCCGCGATGACGCCCTCCAGCCCGGGCGAGTAGATTTCGGTCGTGCTCATGATGGTCCTCTTCGATTGGTGATTGATGATTGATGATTGTCGATTTCTTCGCCGAGAAGGCCCCACGACGAACCAAATCATCAATCGTCAATCATCAATCATCAATCATTGAAAAAACTCCCGGTCGCGTTCCTCGTAGCCGCGATAGTCGAGCAGATCGTACAGTTCCTGTCGCGTCAGCATCCGGTTCAGGTGCTCGCGCTGATGGCCCAGTTGGAGGATGCCTGCCAGCGCCTCCTGAGCTGCCTTCACGGCCGCGCGCAACGTCGTTACTGGATAGAGCACCATACGGTAGCCCATCGTCGCCAGCGTTGCATAGTCCAGGTTGGGACTTTTGCCGAACTCCGTCATGTTCGCCAGCAGCGGCGCCGCGACGAAACGGGCGAAGGCCGCGAACTCCTCTTCGGTCTCCAGGGCTTCGGGAAACACGGCGTCGGCCCCGGCGCTCAGATAGAGCAAGGCACGCTCCACGGCGTCCTCGAAATCCGTCACTCCACGCGCGTCCGTCCGGGCAATGATGACAAAGTCGGGATCGCGGCGAGCGGCACAGGCAGCGCGAATCTTGGCAGCCATCGCCCGCGGCTCGACGAGCGCCTTGCCCGACAGATGGCCGCAGCGCTTGGGCATCACCTGATCCTCGAGATGGATGCCTGCCGCACCGGCTTCCTCGAACAGTTGCACCGTTCGCTCGACATTCAGCGACTCTCCGAAACCCGTGTCGGCATCGCACAGCACCGGCAGGGAGGTTGCCCGAGTGAGGCTGCGCGCCTGCTCGACGAACTCACTCAGGGTGAGCAAGCCGACGTCCGGCACGGCGGCTGAGGCCGACAGGGCGGCCCCCGAGAGGTATACTGCCTGAAAGCCGAGGCGCTCGGCCATGCGGGCGACGAGAGCGTTGAACACTCCCGGCACCTGGATCGGCCTGGTATTCCAGGCGTCGCGCAAGCGCCGACCGGGAGAACGGTGCGTCGGGTTCATGAGGGTCATCCTCCAGGAGTTGTTTTATGGTGTTTCGCGAGCAGGGACAGCGGCGCGGCCGGGTCTTCTACTGGGTTTGCGGCGCACTCGTGTGCTGCGTCGCCGGTTTGATGGGCTATCAGTTCTGGATCCAGCTTGCCCGGCAAACGCAGGACGATGCCCTCATCGACAAGGCAGCGAAGAAGTCCCTGGCGACTAACAAGGAAACAAAGGGCGATCCTCTCGACTGGCCTCAATGGCGTGGGATTCATCGCGATGGCGTGGCCCCCGGCGACGGTCTGCTGGCGGAATGGCCGGCCAATGGACTGCCGCTGTTGTGGAAGATCAAGGGCGGCGGCGGCTTCTCTGCTATCTCGGTCCAGGGCAAGCGCCTGCTCACCATGATTCAGGACGGCGACGACGAAGTAGTCGTCTGCTGGGAGGACGAGGGGAAGAACGCCAAGCAACTGTGGCGGTTTCCTTACAAGAGCTATTTCTCGCAGGACGGCGAGGGGCCGCGGGCAACGCCGACGATTGACGGCGACCGCATCTACACCCTTGGCCCGCGCGGCCAGCTATTCTGTCTATCACTCGAGGACGGCAAGAAGGTCTGGGGCAAGGACCTCACGGCGGACTTCCACGGCGTCATGCCGCGCTGGGGTTACTCCTCGTCGCCGCTGATCGAGGGCGATCTGCTGCTGATCAATCCGGGTGGCCCGGACAATGCCGTCATTGCCCTCGACCGGATGACCGGGGACCTCAAGTGGAAGGCGCTGAAGGGGCATCCGGGTTACAGTTCGCCGGTGATCAGCACGGGCGGCGGTGTGCGCCAGGTGTTGTTCTTCCTCGGCACGGAACTGGTGAGCCTCGATCCAAAGACCGGCGCAGTGTACTGGCAATTCCCGTGGGACACGCAGAACCAGGTCAATGCCGCGACGCCAATCGTCGCCACGGATAAGGAGACGGGCGACGATTATGTCTTCATCTCGGCCGGCTACGCCAAGGGCTGCGGCCTGGTGCTGGTCAGCAAGGACGCCAAGGGCAAGCCAACGGTCGAGAAGGTCTATGCGAACAACCTGATGCGCAACCACTTCGGCAGCAGCGTCCTGGTCGGAGACTACCTGTACGGGTTCGATGAAGGGTATCTCGTGTGTATGCCGTTGATCGTGGACAACCGCAAGAAGGTGAAACACGAGTGGAAAGAGGGCAGTTTCAAGAAGGGGACATTGCTGGCGGCGGGAAAGAACCTCATCGTGCTGGGCGAGAACGGCGATCTCGGCCTCGTCGAGGCGACGCCGGCGAAGTATGTCGAGAAGGCGCGGTTCTCGGTGACGAAGGAACGCTGCTGGACGATGCCGGTTGTCGCGCACAAGCGGCTGTACGTCCGCGATGAGGAGATGGTCTACTGCTATGACCTGGCGGCAAAGTGAGGCGGCCCAATCCCTTCTTGCCGCTTGCGGATTAGCGGACCACAGCCGCATGGCCGCAAGCGGCAAGACGGTCAGTTGAAATAGCGATAGCGGATGATGCAGAACAGGGCGTTGAAGGCGTCCTTCAGGCCGATCTTCTTGCCCTCTTCGTAGGTGCGGCCGGAGTAGCTGATCGGCACCTCGTAGATGCGCCACGGGTCGCGTCCCGTCTTGCGTTTCGCCACCTTGGCCGTGAATTCCGGCTCGAAACCGAAGCGGTTCGAGCGCAGTTTCATGTCCTGGATCACCTCGCGGCGGAACACCTTGTAGCAGGTTTCCATGTCCGTCAGGTTCAGGTTCGTGAACATGTTGGACAGAGTCGTCAGCATGCGATTGGCGACCGAGTGCCAGAAGTACAGTACGCGATGCCGATCGCCGATGAAGCGCGAGCCGTAGACGACGTCCGCCTTGTCCTCGATGATCGGCTGGATCAGGCGGGTGTACTCGGCGGGATCGTACTCCAGGTCCGCGTCCTGCACGATGATGACGTCGCCGGTCGAGTGGCGGAAGCCTTCGCGGAGGGCAGCGCCCTTGCCCTGGTTCTTCGGCTGGAAGAAGATGCGGATTTCTTCGCTCTCCAGCTCCTTCAGAATGGCCCGGCTGTTGTCGGTGCTGCAGTCATCGACGATGACGATTTCCTTGGGGATATCGACAGCCTGAACGCGGCGAATCAACTCGCGGATCCAGCGTTCCTCGTTGAAGACCGGGATGACGACAGAGAGCTTGAAGCCGGGCGGAATGGGATAGACGCCGACGTGGCGGCAGGCTGCCTCGCCCATCAGTTCCTGCAACAGCTCGACCCGTTCGGCCGATCTGAGGGTGCGGATTTGGTGCCGCAGGTCGTCCAGTTGATCGCGCATCGTCATTCCGTCCGTGGTCTCAAGATCCATCATCGTTCGATCCCCAGACTGCGAGGGCGAGCAGTTGCGCCAGGTCACCAGAGGGAGTATTGCATACAAATGGAAGAAATGGGTCAAGACGAACTCGCCAAATCCCAATGACCAATGACCAATG
>JBBSDR010000880.1:0-4043 GCA_038240465.1 Gemmatales bacterium | reverse complement strand
CGACGGCCTCTTCGTGGTCCACGCTGGCGGAGGAGCAGAGTCCGATACGGACACAACGGCCCGCAAGGACAAGATTTGGTCGCACCAGTGGAACCTGCCTCAGCCGTTCGTGGCCAATAACACCAAGGCGTATTCCTACTGCATCCAGCCGGAGGATGGCCGGGTTGGCGTCTTCTGTCACGAGTTCGGCCACATGCTCGGGCTTCCCGACCTGTACGACACGACGTACAAGTCGGAAGGAGTGGGGTCCTGGTGTGTCATGGGGGCCGGCAGCTGGAACAACAGCGGCGATACGCCAGCTCATTTCTGTGCCTGGTCCAAGATCAAGTTGGGTTGGCAGACGCCGGTCAACGTTCGCAAGCCCCAGTCTCTGACCATCGCGCCTGTGGAGGACTGCGCCGCGGGGAAGATCTACCGTCTGTGGACAAAGGGCAAACAAGGAGACGAATACTTCCTGATCGAGAATCGGCAGTTGCGCGGCTTCGATGCCAAGCTTTCCGGTTCCGGCCTGCTGATCTGGCATATCGACGACACGCAGCACAACAATGACCACCCCGGCACCTACTGGGTGGCCCTGGTTCAGGCGGATGGTCGCAACGACCTGGAAATTGGCCGCAATCGCGGGGACAAGAACGACCCCTTCCCCGGCGGCAAGAATGTCTCGACTTTCGACGACGCCAGCACCCCGGCGTCCATCGACAACCTGGGTAATTCCACCTCCGTCGCGGTGCGCAACATCACCGAGGCCAACGAACAGGTGACCTGCGACGTCGATGTGACGCCGCCCTGATGGGGGAGCGGCCGCTTTCATTCGCGGCGGACGCCGTCCTCGACCACGGCAAAGCGTCCCCCCCGTTCATCGCCGCGATAAGAGATCGTGGCCGATACCAGGTCTCCTTCCGCTGCCGAACCCGCCAGTTCTGGGTGAACGTAGAGGGAGATGGCGTCCCCAAGGTGTTTCGTGGCGAAGTTGGGCGAACCGGGAACGTCTTGCGCCTCATTCAGAGCGACAGTCCAGACTGCGCCGGGGCCATCGCTCTCGGGGCGGATCCGCAGCACCCGGCCGCGAATCCGGCAGGAGTTGGGACGCACAGATACAGGATTGAGACCTGCGGGTTTGCCTGGCATGAGAATGCCTCCTTGTTCCTGATCGGCCTACTTCTCTGTGGGCAAAGTCGTTGCAATCGGATGATCCGGCATGGAGTATTGTACCCCAAACAGTAGCCGGGAGGAAGTCAACTCCCTCCTCCTTCCTATCGGCACCCTTATCGACGTGGTATGATCCATCATGGGAAATCACTTCCACGACATCTACGGATCGGACATGCAGTTCACCCTTGATGACCGGGTACAGGTCAGTTTGGACAAGGAAGAACGCGTGCGCCGGCTGCGCCACGTCAGCCGCCCCTACCTGTCGCCCGAAGGCGCGATCTGGACCCCTCGCGAAATGGCCGATGCCTACCTGCACACGGTCGCCGACATCTACGGATTCGAGGAGGACTGGCTGGAATCATTGCACTTCGACCCCGAACTGGTATTCCTGCACCGGCTCCAGCAGCGGGGGGATTTTCCCAATCTCCCTTTTCCGTTCCCGAGAGATTTGAATTCCTCCGAACACACCCGACGGCTGGCCCTCTCTCTTGATGCTCGCGGAGAGTCCCTGCCTCGCGCATTGGCCGGAGTTCGCCTCTGGCCCAGCAAGGGGAAAGCGGGGGAGGAACCTAGCCCACTGATTTATTTCCAGACGTGGAACGGATTACCGGTCTGGGAGGCGGGGATTTCGGTTGGTCTGCTTGAGGACCCCTTGCGAGTCATCGGTTCGGCCAGCACCATCGACTACGATCTTCGGAAACGGACGCCGGAATGGTCCGACCTGGCTCAAACCTTTCGCGAGGAGGCGAAGAGTAGCCGGTTGGCCGATTTGCTGGACGACTTTTTTCGACATTGGTTGCACATGCGTCCGTTCCTGGGTTCATGGGACCTGGTTCTCTATCGTTATGATAGCGAGCGACGACTCGACGAAATAGACGCCTGGGCGAGAGATTGGCTCCGCATTGGGGAACTGCGCGGGGATTTCGAGTCCTCGCGCTACTATGCAGGCATCTCCATGGTCTTCTCGCACGCGAATCCCGAGGACCGGGACCGGCCCACAACCTGGCGCGTGATCCTTGACATTCAGACTGGAGGCCTGCTGTACCTGCGCGGTCTTTTTGCCGGGGTTTCCGCTCAGATCTATCGAACCGACCCGATCAGCGCGAGCAACGACAAGACGCTCACCCACACGGAACCGGCCTCCCGGCTGAATCCCCTTCGATCAGCCGTCACGCTGTCCGGGCTGCAACCACCGGCCGCAGGCCAGCCTCAATTCCTGCATGGCTCGTTCGTCACCCTGCAGACCGGCCAGAATTCGGCTCCCTCGACTGTGCCGCCAAACGGCCACTTCACCCACGATGTTCCGACTTCGGGATTCGCGGCGGTCAACGCCTACCACCATTGCGACGCTTTCTTCCGGCTCGTGCGCGATCTGGGCTTCGACATGAACAAGTACTTCGACGGGACCGTCTGGCCGGTCCGAGTCCTTCACTGGGTGCAAGGAGGACAACCGCCCGCCGCGTTCATGTTCGGCAACTCGACGGGGGACGGCTGCGACCGTTTCGAGTTCGGCCCGGTCGATCATGGGTCAGCGGTCGGACTCGGGGCCGATGCCCGCGTGATGGCCCATGAGTTCGGTCATGCCGTCCTGATCGACCATTTGCACCAGCCATGCCTTCCTTTTGCCCACAGTGTCGGCGACATCCTGGGGTTCCTTTACACCGATCCCGATTCGGCCACGCACGACGCGCTCACGTTTCCGTTTGTTCCTGGCCTCGTGGGACGCGAACATGAGAGGATGGTTCAGCAGGGCTGGTCGTGGGGTGGCTCGCACGATACGCCACGCCAGCCCTACGAACAGGAGCAGATCCTGACGACCACCCTGGTTCGCCTTTACCGAGCGCTGGGAGGGGCAGCGGCCAAGCGGCTCGATCGCCGGCCCGCGTCGCATCATGTACTTTATTTGATTTTGCGGGCCATCGAACTCCTGCCGGGACCGGGCCTGACCTTCGACGCGGAGGACTTCGCCAATGCCCTCATGGACGCGGACCTTGGCACCAACTTGTTCCGGGGCGTGCCTGGCGGCACCGTCCACAAAGTGATTCGCTGGAGCTTTGAAGAACAAGGTCTTTACCGCTCTCCCAGCGCCCCCGCTACGAACGCTTCTGGCGATCCACCCCGTGTGGACGTTTACCTTGATGACGGCAGGAAGGGCCGATACGAATATCAGGCCGGCCCAGCAAGCACGAACGACGTGTGGAACCGCTGCCAGGCCGACAATGGTACTCCCAACCAGGTTCCCCGGGCGGGCCAGATCAATTACCTTTACGTTCGCGTGAGCAACCGGGGCCTCCAGAACGCGACTCAGACGACGGTGCGCGTCTACCACTATCGGCCGGGGGGCAATCTGGCCGACCCGTCCTGGCCGGCGGACTGGACCCCGATCAACCTCAGTGGCCTGTCCGCCCCTGGACCCGTACTCCCCGGCAGCTTCACCGTCGTCGGCCCCATCCCCTGGCACCCGAGGGGGGCCGAGGACTGTATCCTTGCCGTCGTCAGCGACCCGGGCGATCAAAGCAATATCGACCCGGGTCTCCTCTTCCCTTGTGCCAAAGGCCCGTGCTTGACGTCCGCCCTGCTCCGTGGAGACAACAATCTGGGTTGTCGGAATCTTTCACCCTGATCTCTCCGAGAGGCCCGTACCGGCGTCTGATCGCTGGACCCGAGTCTTTTCTCCAGCGCCCAGGCGGCGGACCTGGATCGCAAGGGCGCGACGGACTTTCATCGTCAACTGGTCAAGATGGACCTGGCGAGCGAGTATGAGAACGACCCGGGAGTCTGGCTGGAAGGCTTGCAGTTTCCAGGCGAGCCGGAAGCGTCAGCGACCGGAGTTTGTGGCTAGTAGACTGGTTAGCGGCTGCGCCGTAGGCGCGCCAAGCAAATCTAGGTCG
>JBBSDR010000879.1:0-4046 GCA_038240465.1 Gemmatales bacterium | reverse complement strand
TGCGCCGCGGTGTGCGACTTCTGCGCGTTCTACCGCAAGAGCGGCGACGCCGACGCCTATGTGCTGCCGCGCGAAGTCATCTATCAGAAGATCGAGGAGACCATCGCCCTGGGCGGCGATCAGACGCTCTTGCAGGGAGGCAATCATCCGTCGCTGAAGCTCGAATGGTACGAGGATTTGCTGCGCGATCTCAAGAGCCGCTATCCGAAGTTCAACCTGCACGCCTTCAGCGCCTCGGAAATCTGGCACTTCCACAAGCTCAACAAACTGCCGCTCCGCGAGGTGCTGCGCCGCTTGAAGGCTGCCGGAATGGGCAGCCTGCCCGGCGGCGGCGCTGAGGTCCTCACCGATCGCGTGCGAAAGGCCATTACCGTCAACAAGGTCCTCACCGAGGAATGGCTCGAAGTGCATCGCGCCTGGCACGAACTCGGTGGCCGTTCGACCTGCACAATGATGTTCGGCCATGTCGAGACGCTGGCGGAGCGGATCGAGCATCTGGAACGGCTGCGGCAACTGCAAGACGAGACCGGCGGTTTCACGGCCTTCATCTGCTGGACGTTCCAGGCGGAACACACCGCTCTCGCTGACATCCCTCCAGTTGGCTCCTTCGAGTATCTGCGCACCCAGGCCATCGCCCGGCTCTATCTCGACAACGTGGCCAGCATCCAGTCGTCGTGGGTGACGCAGGGACCGAAGATCGGCCAGCTCGGCCTGCTGTTCGGCGCCAACGACATGGGCAGTCTGATGATCGAGGAAAACGTCGTCGCCTCCGCCGGCACCGTTTACTATCTGACGCTCGAACAGATCAAGAACAGCATCCGCGAGTTGGGCTACATCCCGCGCCAACGGAACGTCTTCTACGAACTCATCGACCAGGAACCCGCCATGTCCGTTCAGGAAAACCGCATGAGCTTGAACACTCTCCTTACCGTACAGTAAATAGGCGGAGCGGCTTCAAAAGCCGTCTTCGCCGCGTGCGGCTTAGCGGGAAAGACCGCTAAGCCGCAAGCGGCGAAGACCGCTAAGCCGCAAGCGGCGAAGACAGTTCCTGAATCATCAAGGCCCATTCCGGAGTCGGCACATGGAGCCGGGCGGCTCTTCCTGGCAGCGCAGGCTGCAATCGATTTTCGGTTTGGACGTCCGCTCGCTCGCGCTGTTCCGCATCGTCCTAGGCATCATTCTCCTGTTCGACGTCGCCATCCGCTACGAGGACGTCCACGCCTTCTACACCGATGAGGGCGTCCTGCCGCGCAGCGCCCTGCCGCCCTACAACCTGGGCATGTCGGTCCACATTCTGGACGGCTCCCTGGGCTTTCAGGTCGTGCTGTTCTATCTGCATGGATTCGCCGCGCTCGCCCTGATCCTCGGCTGGCACACGCGCTATGTCCTGCCCCTGGCCTGGTTCCTGACCCTGTCGGTCCACAGCCGCAATACGCTCGTGCTTCACGGCGGCGACATCCTGCTTCGGCTTCTCCTGTTCTGGAGCATGTTCCTGCCGCTGAGCGCAAACTACTCGCTCGACAGCCTGTCGCGCGCTCCGCCTCCGCGGCGGGTCGTCTCGATGGGGACCGTCGCGTTCATCCTGCAAATGTGCATGGTCTACTGGTTCGCCGGCCTGCTCAAGTGGGGCAACGCCTGGCGCGAGGACGGCTACGCCCTGTACATGGCCCTCAACGTCGGCCATTTCACGACGCCGCTGGGTGCGTCCCTCCTCGAACAGCATTCGCTGCTGACCGTGCTGACCTTCTCGACCGTCATCCTGGAGAGTTGCGGGCCGTTCCTGCTCTTCGTTCCCTGGCGCAACTGGCTGTTCCGGCTGCTCGCCATCTTCAGCTTCACGATGTTCCACGTCAGCATTGGCCTGACCATGCTCATGGGCATCTTCCAGCCGGTGTGCATCGCGGCCTGGATGATCTTCCTGCCGGGCGAGTTCTGGGACTGGCTCGGACGCCGGCTGCGGCGGACTCGTCCTGCGGGGTTGAAGTTCTACCTCGATGCCGCCAGTCCGGCCGGCCGGCGCAGCGCGCGTTTCTGGACCACGCTGCTGATGGTGTCCGATCTGGAAATCGTCTCCTCGGCGGACAACCCGGCCTGGCTGGAACGGACACGGGAACACGGCGCCTGGGCGCTGGTCGAAGGAGAGGACAGGATCCACACCGGCTTCGACGCCCTGCGGCTGCTGCTGAGGCTTTCGCCTCTGTTCTGGCCACTCGCTTACATGGCCGGGCTGAAGCCGATTCGGTCTCTCGGCGAAAAGCTGTTTCGCCGCGGCGCCGCTCCCTCCGCGCAGCAGCAAACGGTATCGCCTCCGCCGGGTGAACTGCCGCCCGCCTTCGCACCGCTGCCCGGTCCGGTCAACGTGCTGATCGGCCTGCTGCTCCTGTATGTGTTTGTCTGGAACATGAACACCTGCGACGAGCCGCGCGGGCCGGACGACTCCTTCGTCCTCGACAAAGTACTCGGCTTGCGCGATACCCTGCGCCGGCACTTTCCGTCGCAGTTTACTATCCTGGGCCGCGCCATCGGACTCGATCAGGGTTGGGGCCTGTTCGGGCCGGAACCGGGAAAGGAACACGGCTGGCTCGTCGCCGTCGGCACGTTGGCGGATGGCAGGCAAGTCGATCTGCGCACCGGCGGCCCGGTGAGCTGGGCGAAACCCGCCTTCATCGCCGACACCTATGCCAACTCGCGCTGGCGGCAGTACCTGATGCGGGTGATGTTCATGGCGCCGGGTGATTTCGGCGTGCGCCATTTTTACTGCCTCTACCTGGCCGGCGACTGGAATGGCGCGCATCCCGGCGCGGATGAGCAGCTGCAAAGCATCGAGGTGTATGCCATGGTGGAAACGACCCAGCCGGACTACAAACCCTTGACCCTCGAGAAGTGGCGGCTGATCAAGTTCGACTGCCGCACGGTGCAATCCGATCTCATCCCCGTCCGGGCCGCGCCATGATCGAAGTGAAGAACTTGACGAAGTCCTTTCACGACCTTCGCCGGGGCCGGGTCGCCGCCGTCGATGACGTGAGCTTCGAGGCCCATGCCGGCGAGGTCTTCGGCCTGCTCGGCCCCAACGGCGCCGGCAAGACGACGACGATGCGCATTCTCTGCACCGTGCTGCAACCGACGTCGGGGACGGCGCGGATCGCCGGGTATGACGTGATGACGGAATCGGGGCAGGTACGGCAGAACATCGGCTTCATGTCGATGAACACGGCCGTGTACGACCGCATGTCGGCCGAGGAACTGGTGCGGTATTTCGGCCAGCTCTACGGACTGGCCGGCGACACGCTGAACCAGCGGATCGAGGAGGTGTTCGCGCTGCTCAAGATGAACGAGTTTCGCGACACCCTCGGCGCCCGGATGAGTACGGGCATGCGACAAAAAGTATCGATTGCCCGGGCGCTGATTCACAATCCGCCAGTGCTGATCTTCGACGAGCCGACGGCAAGCCTGGACGTGCTGGCGGCGCGGGCCGTCCAGGAGAACATCATTCGGCTGCGCGACCTGGGCAAGTGCATCCTGTTCTCAAGCCATGTGATGAGCGAGGTGGAACGGTTGTGCAATCGGGTTGCGATCGTCAGCAAGGGCCGCATTCAAACCTGCGGCACATTGGCCGAGTTGCGCGAACGGCATCAGGAACAGGACCTCGAAGAACTGTTCTTCCGCCTCGTCTCCTGAATGGCAGTGAAAACGTCAACGGGCCTCGATCGAACGCTGCTCGCGCGTTTGATCGAGGCCCGTGGTGAATCGTGTTTGGGGATGGCCGGGTGAATCACAGCCCGGAGTTGGGGCTGGCGAAGCCCATGCCAAACTTGCCGCCGCCCGCACCCATCATGCCGCCCATCTGCATGCCGCCGCCCATCATCATGCCGCCGTTGTTCATGTTCCGATTGCCGCCACCCATGTTGAAGCCGTTATTGAGGTTGTTGTTCATGCCGCCCATCTGCATGCCGCCCATCTGCATGCCGCCCATCTGCATGCCGCCCATCTGCATGCCGCCCATCTGCATGCCGCCCATCTGCATGCCGCCCATCTGCATGCCGCCC
>JBBSDR010000878.1:0-4046 GCA_038240465.1 Gemmatales bacterium | reverse complement strand
GCCGTCCTGACGCCTCGTCTGAGGCAATTACTATGGGGTCGCCCGGTGCCCGAAAGGGGCACGCCGGTAAATGGAGGGAATGGACCCTCTCGCGACAACGGGGAGGGAGAGGAATGGCCCTCTCCCTTACCCACTACCGGGGATTCACTTGGGGGCTCCCTTCGTCTTCCAGCTCATGGTGTGGTTGTCGAAGAAGCCGTCCCGGCCGTTGTTCTGCCACTTGAACCCCGTGGCGGTCGTACTGGTGATGACCACGTTGTGCATGTAGCCGCTGGAAGTCAGCTCGACGTTGGGCGGCGAGGCGTAGGGGATGGAGAAATTCACGTCCCCCTTGCTCAGCGGAGTGGCCTTGAAGGACCCGGTCTGTTCGATCGGCTTGGCCTTCACCGACTCGGCACTGCCCTTAAGCCCTTTGGCCTCCCAGGCGAATTCCCCGGGCGGAGGGAGAGCGACGGCCGCCGGGTCCTTGACGGCTTGCGCCAGCTCGATGAGGTCGCCGGCCGCCCAGGTGAAGCCGGCTTCGTCTTGCCTGGTGATGGTGTACTTGCGCCGGGGTGAGATAATCGTCAGGTGCGGCGGCGAGACGTATGGCACCGGGTAGTAGACGATGCCGCCGAGTTCCTTGTCGTGTCTCACGACGCTCCTCTGCACGTAGGCGTCGCCGGGTTCAGGCTGCTGCCGGGTGCGGCGCAAGTCCTCGATCTGGACGCGGAGGTCTCGGATCTCCTTGCGCAGCTCGCTGTCGTCGTGTGCCTGCGGGATGGGTTTGTCGCCTCCTTCCGCGGTCCGGGGCAGTTCCTGTGGGGTGGGTTTGGGGAGATAGGTTTGCATACCGAACGCCACGGCGGCCGCGGTGAGGGCCGAGACGAGGATCGAAAGCACCAACAATCCGAAGAAAGCGGCTTTGCCTCGTGGAGCGGGCGTCGGGGTCTGAGTCTGAGTGTCGGTCATGGGTCTTCCTTTTACAGAGGCTTGTTCGTGTAGGTCCCCAGGGAATAGCCGTCAGATGGACCGAGGCAGGGCGCGCAAAAGGAGAATTTCTTTCACGCTTGCTCTTCGAGCAGCCGGCGCAGCTCGCGGAGGCCGCGCTTGAGCAGTCCGGCGACGGCGTCGGGGGTGCGGCCGAGATGGGTGCTGATCTCCGCCAGCGACTGTCCCTGGCAGTGGCGCAGGACGAGGGCCTCGCGCTGAGCGTCGGGGAGGGTAGCGAGGGCGGCGGCGAGGCGGACGGCACGTTCCTGACGTTGGGCCTGCTGGCTGGGAGAGGACTGGTTGGCGGGGAGCCATTGTTCGAGGCGTGCGGACGAATCGTCGAGGGCGGCCTCGAGGGATCGTTCGCGGTTCACATCGCGTCTGGCGCGGCCGAGTGCTCGCCTGGCGTCGGTCAGGTTGCAGGCCAGTATCTGTCGAAGCCAGGCGGCCAACTCAGCGGGACTGTTGCCCCGGAACTGCTGCCGCTGCCGGTGGGCGTCGAGGAGCGTCTGCTGGACCACGTCGGAAGGATCGAGTTTGCCGCGCAGGCGGTCATCAAGGTGCAGCCGGGCCAGAAGCAGCAGGTAACTGCGGAATTGCTCAAGAGCCAGGGCGCTGTCGTCGGTATCGTCGCCCATGAAGCCTCGGGAGAAAAGGACCTCGGAGGTCGTCGAGGGAGATTGCGTGGCAGCCTCAGGCCCAATGTTAACCGGCTCCTGCTCGTCCGGCAAGCTCCAAGGAGGCGCTCGCAGAAGACTCGCGGCTACATGGTCGTCATGGTGGCGGGAAGAATCCCGGCTCCGCCTCGAACACCTTCAGCGCTCACTCCATCGCGCCATGATTGGCCACACCACGTTACGGGCTCACGTCACCACCCATTAACTTTTTCACAGCATCAAGCTGTCCCCGATCTTTCCCGTGACCTCCCCGAACACCCGAGGGCCAGCATTCAAGGTGCGTCTTCACGGGCTTCCGGCTCTTCCAGAGTGGAGGAGAGAAGCTACTTGTCGGTCTTGTATTCCCGGATAAGTTGGGTCAGCTACTCCTCCATCCCGACAGCGGGTCGCCAATACCGTAGCTCATCCGCAGCGGGTGTCCCTCGCCTCCGAAGATTGTGGCTTCCCGTACACTTCCCCTCTCGCTCCCCAGCTTGAATTATGCGAGCCTCTCCTCCCTGATGGGAAGCCCGGAATGCTCCTGAAGGAACCCCACCGGGAAGGCACCAATCCCCGTGGAGTCACCCGCCGAAAAAAGGTGTCGGAAACTTTGATCTTCGGGCCATCTGCGACGGTAATGCCGGACCGATGACGGTGCGGCTGAGCAAGGGATTCCGCGAGGGTGCCGCTTCGCAAGGAAAAGGTGCTGGAACCGAATCGCCTGCGACCGCTGGCTTGAGTCCTCTCCTCCCCGGGGTCAAGCTCCAGTCCCAGGCTGCGCAGGATCCGCACCGCGCTCGGCTTTGGACCGGTCACTCGTTGCGATCAGCAAGCGAATGAACTCCTTGAGCAAGACCGTGTTGTCGTGCCACGTCCGGGCGCTGACCATGTTGCCGTCAATGACGAAGGGCTTATCGACGTAGGTGCCGCCGACTTGCGTGATGTCCAGCGCGCATTTGGCGACTGTCGTCATCGTCCGGCCCGGCATCACTCCCGCCGCCGCGACGATCTCGACGCCATGACAGACAACCGCCACCGGCTTGTTCGTCTCGAAGAAGTGTCGCGTGATTCGGAGCAGATCCTGGTTGTAACGCAGATATTCCGGCGCGCGGCCGCCGCTCAGGAACAGGCCGGCGTAGGCATCCGGAACGACATCGCGAAACGCGACGGTCGCCCGGACGTGATAGGCAGGCTGCTCGCGTGTGATGTCCCAGGGAATGTTCTCCCGCGGCGGAATCTCGTGCATGACGCCGTGATACCAGCGTGCCTCCGGCCCCGCGACGACAACCTCGAAGCCATCCTCGGGCAGCCGGAAAAACGGATACAGCGTATCGAGAACTTCCGTCGCATCGCCAATCGGCATCAGCACCTTGGCCATGACGCATTCGCCTCCTTTACAGCAGGACCAGGAACACCTCGCGGCGGTCGAAAGTCTCAAACCCGAGCGAACGATACAACTCCCGGGCAGGCTCGTTGCGGGCATCGACGGTCAGGAACACCTCGCCGATTCCCGCGGCTCTCGCCTCCAGCAGCGCCTTGAGCATCATCTCGCGACCGAAGCCGCGCCGGCGGCGCTCCGGCACCACGCCGACATAGCACACCTCCCAGGCGTCCTCGTCCGGCAGAGCGCAGGTCACCAGCACGCCCGCCGGTTCGCTGCCGTCATGGGCCAGCCACCAGTTCTGAGGATCGAAGACGCCCTGGGCTTGAAAGCCTGCCAGAACGGTCTCGACCGGACGGGCCGCCGTCACCTCGGGACAGTCCAGCGTACCCTCGAACGTCCGCGTCATCGTCTGAGCAAACAGCGCCGGCTCTGTCGCGGAATACGGCTGAAAGACAAGGCGAGCCGGCTCGAACAGATCGATCGACATCTCGCGATTGTGACGGAGATACCACAGCCCGGTGACGTGCTGGAATCCCGCCCGCAGCAGCGGTTCGGCCAGGAAGACCTCGTCCTGGGGCAACAACGCCTGGGCCAGGCAAGCGCCGCGTTCGCGCAGCCAGGCCAGCAGATACCCGGCCAGACAGTCCTCGTCGAGGCGTTGCAGGAGTCCCTCGACAGCCTGGGGAGGCCAGACCAGGCCGGTGCCGCCCGGCAGGACGGCAGCGGCTGTCGCGGCGATGACCGTCTCTTCGCGCCGCAACACCAGCAGGCCGGACGGGTCCATCTCGCCGGTCTGGATCATGCGCAACGAGGAAGCCAGCCGAGGCGGCAAGCGGTCGGGGGGACAGTGCCGCAACAGCAGCCGAAACGCCTGTTCGCGTTCCTCGGGCCGGGCCGGTGCGGGACCGCTTTGTGGCATGAGGACCTCGCGAAACAGGAAGGCCGATCGTGTCCCCGTGGTGGCGTCGGGGCGCCGCGGCGATGGCCCCCGGGGGGGGGGGGGCGGGGCGGCCGGGGGGGGGGGGCTCGGCGGG
>JBBSDR010000877.1:0-4049 GCA_038240465.1 Gemmatales bacterium | reverse complement strand
TCGGCGGCGAAGTCCTCGCGTCCCGGCTGCACATGACAGGCGAAACAACCCAGATGCACGAACAGGCGCGTGCCTGCGGCGATGGTCTTCTCATCGCTTTTGTGATCGTCCTTCGGCTTCGTCCCGAGGCTGGCGAGATAGGCGGCGATGTCATGCGCGGCCGGATCGTCCTTCTTCAGCAGACGCGGCATGGTGGCGGCCGGACGCAGCGCTTGCGGGTCCTGGATCCAGCGCGCCATCCAGTCGGCCTTGAGACGCGAGCCGCTCTCAGCGAAGGACGGGGCATCGCGTTCGAGGTCCGGCATGCCCTTGACGTCGCTCTGATGACACTTCAGACAGTGAAGATTGGCGATCAGCTCACGGCCCTCACGCAGTTGTTTGGATCGTGTGAGCGCGGCGCCGGGGGGATCGTGCTGCACGGCGGCCAGGCCGAGCGGTTCGCGCGGAAAGTCGTCACCGGACCATCCGAGACGCACGAACGCATCGCCCTTGTCTGGGCTTTCATAACGCACTTCGAGCTTATTCTCGCGCTTCAGTTCGACCTTCTTCGGCGGTGTCTTCCTGAAGTCGTCTCCGTTGCATTCGAGGATTGCGGCATCGTTGATGAGCAAGGTCAGCTTGCCGCGCCCCTCGGCCGAGAAGGTGAACTCGCCCTTGAGTTCCAGTTCGAGTCCGGCTTTCCAGGTGGCGCGGAATGGGCCGGGCGGCAGGAACGGCGACGGCGTTTCACCGGCGGGGACATACAGACTGACGAGCCGGCAGGAACGCTGATCGACAGCGTTCTTGCCCAGCGATTCGAGCGTCAGATGCAGGCCGGCGGCGGTTTTCGCCTCGTCCCTGTCGGCGGACCGTGACCGCGGCAGGAACACGAGCAGAGTGAGGAGGAAGGGAACGAACGAGAATCGTCTCATCTCGGAAGCCTCTCCGCGACCAGCGTTACTTAGATGAAGAGAATGGCCACAAAAAACACAAAAAGGCACAAAGAGGCATCGTATTCTGGTTCAGCCAACTCTTTGCCTGACTTCCTTTTTGTGCCTTTTTGTGTTTTTTGTGGCCATTCTCTTCTGTCACTTCGGCACGCGGTTGACCGTACTGTAAATCTCTTGACTGATCGCGGTGCCGTCCGCCGTCTTGACCTTGTAGCGCAGAAACATCTGCATCACCGGCTTCATCTCGGGAATGCCCAGCGTCACCGTCTTGCCGTCCACTGACAGCTTCGCCCCCTTGATACTCACCTTGTCCCGGCCCGGCTTGAACGACTTGAATAGCGTCTCGATCTTCTCCTTGTTGGCGCCGCGCTCCTCACGCAGACGGTTGTACTCCATCATCTTGTCGAAATACTCTGGGTCGGCGGCGCTGTAGTCGCGCGAGCCGTACTCGCTCCGCCAGAGATAGTTCCACCACATGGCGCTGTAGCTCTCCGCGTCGCCGGCCGTCTTCGGGTCGAGCGGCTCGCTGAAGGTCAACTCCAGTCCCCCCTTGATTACCTTCATGGCCACAACGCTGTTGAGCGGCTTGCCAGTGTAGCGAACGCGCTGAAACGACGCATCGCGCGGCGCGTTCGTCTGCCAGCCTCTGAGGCCACAGATGTAGAGCTGGCCATCGATCGCGCTGAAACGTGGCCGCATGATGCCGCTGTCGAACTTGAGCGGGAACTTGACCACGCCGCCCTGCACGTTCTTGCCGTCGCGCTCCAAGAGGACGTGATACAGCGACGAGGTGCCATACGACGTGTGCAGCAGTTGGCCCTTGAGCGGCCCCCACTTGTCGCTCGTCACCCAGCACTGGCCGCCGTTGGAGTTGTCGATATTCTTCGGCAGCCAGCAGATCGGCCGATCGAAGTCGATCACGCGCGGCATCTTGTGATAGGTATCGACGCAGCCATTGAGGCTGCCCGCCGCCACCAGGCTGAGCCGGCACATCGGCGTCCAGGTTCCCTCGTTGTCGCCGGACGTCACCGTGCCGTCGGGACCGACGCCAATGCCGTTGGGAGCGCGGAAGCCGGTCGCGAAGACCTCGTGCTTGCTGCCGTCCTTCGACACCTTCATCAGACAGCCGCTGTGGGCCGCGATGTACTCGAAGCCGCTGCCGCCGCCGCGAACCGGGCCGGCCTTCGCATAGTAGAAGTTGCCCTCGGCGTCGGTCTGCAAGTCGAAGGCGAACTCGTGAAAGCCGGGCGTGGTGGCCACATCGTTGTTGAACGCCTCGTAGAAGTCGGCCTCGCCATCGCCGTCGAGATCGTGCAGCCGAACGATGCCCTCCCGGCCCAGCGTGTAAACCTTGTCATCGACGATCTTCAGGCCGAGCGGCTGAAACAGGCCGGTCGCGAATCGCTTCCAGACCAGTTTGTCGAGCTTGCTGTCGATGCCGGAGACAATCCAGACGTCGCCGCTCCAGGTGCAGAGCGCGGCCCGGCCATCGCTGAAGAAGTCGAAGCCGCCAAAGCGAATCCACGACTCATACGGATTGGTCTCGGGCGGGGTGATCGTATCGACGACATAGGGTCCGGGGCCGGTGCCGAGCGTCCCCTTTGTGGTGACCGTCTCCTTCCAGCGCAAGGCGCCGCCCTTCATCATCGAGCGCAGGGTGATGAGCGCCGGCCCCGGGCCGGCGAGCTTCTTGACCTTATCGACGCCGCCCGGAGCGACGACCATCTGTTGCAGCCGGAACGCCGAGCCTTTATCGCCGGCCGGCACCTTGAGCAGGATGCGCTTGCCATCGGCGACAAGCTTCTCGCCGTGGACGGTGTTGAGGATGACCACGGTCATGCTCTTGTCGTCGCCGAGTGCCACGAAGCCATCCTCGACGATTTGCTTCTTGTTGTCGCGGGCCTCGCACACCAGCATCGTCAACGGCTGTGTGGAGCCGGTTCGGTTGAGCGTCCGGGAGAAGACGGTATCGTCGCCGGTCTTGTCGGCGCGGTGATGTTCCTGGACCTGACAATCGCCGACGGTGTAGGAGAGTACGACGTCGTTGCCGCTGAGGTAGAGTCCCTTGAAGCGCGCCCAGTCGCGCGGCAGCGGGCCATAGGGTTCGGGGCGCGGGTCCTTGAAGTCGTCGGTGCCGGGTTTGGCCCAGCCGGGCATCTTCGACGAGCCAAGCAGTTGCGTCCCCTTGACGCGCGGATGACTGCCGTGGCCGCCGTCGAAGGGAGTGCCGTTGAGATGAAGGAACTCGCCGGTCCAGTAAGCGGAGACGCGGAGGAGGTCGGTATCGAAGCAGCAGGCCGCATCCTTGCCGAGGTGAATGGCCACGCCCTTGTTGGCGGTGTTGCCGCTGGGGAAGCTGGCCGTGATGGTGGCGCTGAGGAAGGGGCCGTAGTCCATCCGTTCGTGTTTTGCGGCCGGTTTCGGCTTCTGGGCCGCAGCGGACGAGATGGCGACGCACAGCACGGCGCACGCCAGGAAGTGCAGGGAGCGAGGCATGGAAGACCTTTCGTCGGGCAGGGTCAAGGCGGGAAGTAGGCGGGGTAGGCTCTTTTTCTGTGATACCCGCTCATTCATGGACGAACAAGAAAAATCGTTCGTCATTCCACCCGCGCGAAGACTGCCTTGAGATAGCGGCCCTCGGGAACATGCAGCAAGAACGGATGGTCCGCTCCCGCACCCGCCACGCGCAGGATCTGCAACGTTCGTCCCGCATGCCAGCCAGCCCGCCGGATCGTTTCGAGGAACGCTTCCTCGCTGACAAGTCCCGTACAGGAACACGTCAGGAAAATCCCGCCCGGAGCGACAGCCTGGATCGCGAGACGATTCATGTCGCCATAACGCCGGAGCGCGAAATCGACTTCCTCGCGGTCGCGCGTCTGCTTCGCCGGATCGAGGACCACCACGTCGAAACGCTGGCCGTTGGCCGTGGTCTCGCGCAGCCAGGGGAAGAGATCGGCTTGCACGAAGCGAAGACGCGCCTGGTTCATGTTCCCGTTCTGCTTCGCCAGCCCCAGCGCCTCCTCGTCAAGATCGACGCCAACTACCTCCTCCGCCCCACCGATCGTTTTGGCGTAGACGGCAAAGCCTCCTGTGTTGCAGCACAGGTCGAGGACGCGCTTG
>JBBSDR010000876.1:0-4050 GCA_038240465.1 Gemmatales bacterium | reverse complement strand
CTTGGGCGGCATCTTCAGCTCGTCCTTGTAGCGGACGGCCTGGACGAGCCGGCTGTCATCGGGCTTGCCGGGGACAAGAACGGGACCGAGTTCGCCGCCCTTTTTCATGGCGGCGAACGAGTCGAGACGCAATTTGCCCTGCTGCTTGTCGGGACCGTGGCATTTGTAGCAATGGTTGGCGAGGAGCGGACGGACTTTTTGCTCGAAGAACTTCGTGGCCGAATCCTGGGCGAAGGACAACGCCGGCAGGAGCAACAGGAGCAGGCAGGCCCTGGCAAGCATCGGATGTCCTCGAAGGTCAGCCAGGCGGGAGGCGGGAAAACAAGCTGCCTTGTATTATAAGGGCCGACAGAGCGATTCCCAACACGGACTGCCAAAGCCGCCAGTCTTCACGATCCGCTACGATATGGTGCTGAAGAACGCACACGCTCTGTCGAAAACCGCTTTGGCCTCAAGGGCATCCCGTTGGAACAAATCGCAAAAGCTCCTGGCGCAGTTGGTATGGGCCGCCTTCGGGCTGGTGAACCCATCCACGACAGCCTGCGCGGCAATTTTTTTGGCTGCCGTTGTCGCCTTGTTGTGAACGTACAGCAACTGCGGATAGAGGGCGATGATGACGATGGCACGTTCGCGGACAAGGTTCTTGCGCTCGGTCTCATCGTCGAGACAGAAGAACGCTATCGTCACCAGCGCCCTCTCGCGTTTGTGGCCGGTACGAGCAACCGGTTGAGGAGAAACGCCGTGAAACCGTATCAATTTCTCCGGATTGTCGTCGAAATCACCAAGGGGGTAGATGAGATACGGTTTCTCGCGTAAGAGGTCTTGGGGATCCTCGCCAGCAAGGTTGTGTTTGCCCGCGATCGGAAAATAATCTCGCTTGAGCGCCGAATTGCACGGCACGCAGGAGGCCGAGTAGTTGAACGGATGGTAAGGCAACAGGTAGTAGCCGTGGTCCTTGTTCGGGACCTTGGCGAACAAAATCTTGAGAGCGGTCAAGGACCTGGGCGCCGGCCACGCCCGCATCCTGCCCTTGGGTCGAAAGTGTTCCACGGCCTGTTCGCCCTTGCCCAGGCGTTCCCCCTCCAGTTTCCGCTCGCAAAAGATGCATTTGCCTTCTCCCTGGAGGCGCATGTAAACGGCCTTCGCCTCGTTCCAGATCGAACTCGTTTCCTCATAGTGGCGCAGTTTCCGAAACTCCTCCGTGCGTTCCTCGGCTCGTTTCAACCAGCCCGGACACTCCTGCTCGATCAGGGCTTTCAGGGCCTTGAGCGTGATGGCATAGCCGATCATCGGGCTGACTCCGCTCCCTGGCTCATCTCCTCCAGGAGTGCCTTTGCCGCCTCGGTATCGCCCGCGCGCGCCTTGAGCGTGAGGGCCTTGAGATCGCGGGTCTTGCCCTCCGCGCGCGTGGATTTCAAGCCGAAAAAATCGGTAAGCAACAACTGATCGGCGTCCAGACCGTGAACCGCCCACGGAATCCGCTCGGCCTTGCTCGATTGTCGCGGACCCGGAGACATCAGGATGATGTTCATCCATTCGAGCGTGCCGACGATCAGCGGACTGTGCGACGTGACGAGGAACTGAATGTTGGGCAAGCTTTTTGCCAGGTTTGGCAGCACCGTCATCTGCCATTTTGGATGCAGATGCAAATCGACCTCGTCCACCATCACGATTCCTTTGTTGTCCACCAGTTTCTTCCCGGAAGGACAGGTCGTGCAGACGTGATAAAGGAGATCGCCAATCCAGCCGACGTAGGAGCGGTAGCCATCGGACAGGGCCGGAAATGGGACCCGCAATCCTCCTCGGTTGAAGAGATACTCGCCTTCTTCCATCTCACCCTCGAAGGCGTAGTGTTCCTTGCCCAGCAATGCGTTGACAAGAGGCAAGACCTGGTTGAAGCGCCCACGGTTGCTGGTCTTCAACTCGGGGAGCCAGGCATTCAAGGGAATCAGCGAGTAGGCATCTTCAAAGAGGCTGAGTACTCGCTGGGCGCGGGCGAATGAGGACGTTTTCCGAGAACCGAGGTCGAATCGATCCCGGCTCTCCACGCGGCGCGTGGCGCCGTAGCCGACGAAGAAGAAGGCGTCGGATTCGGCGCTGTAGATCGGCTGCCACGCCTTGTCGTCCGTGTGCGTCCAGCGAAGGAGTTCCAGGTCGCCGCGCAGGGAGGCGGATATGCGCGAGGGCAAGGTCTGGTGATGGAACGCCTCTCCGTCCTGGTGATGCGGTGTGAATGCCGCTTCGAGGAGCGCATCGGATTCCGGTTCCGCGACCTTTTTCGTGGTCCTTTTCCTTGGTGTCGTTTTGCGTCCTTCAGGATCCCGACGAACGAGCCGATAGGGAAAGATCCCCGAATCCCCGACGGCCGGACCCAGACAGGTCAGTGCGATGGCCTTGAGGAGGGCTGTCTTCCCCGAACCATTGTTGCCCAGCAACAGGTTGACGTTGCGAATTCGAGGCGGAGGCATTTCGAGGGCGTCGAAATCCTGATCGGGATGGACAAAATCGATCCGAGAGTCAAGAAACGTGCGGAACCGCTGTAAATGGAGCCAGTTGATATACATGAGACTCAACGTGGTAAAGTTTCCGTCTTCCCCTCATCATGCCAGGCCGGGCTGCGGTGTCAACCAGTTCCGATCGTATCGGTCAGTCCTGTAAACCCGGGTCCGCCGGCGGCAACGTACCCGTGACTGGCACCCGATGCTCCCGGGCTGACCCAAAAGGCGTACAGCTTGCCGTTCTTGACATGAAAGCGGAACTTGACCGTCTTTCCTGCCAGCCGGCCCAGGTCATCCGCTCCCTTCCAGCGCACCCCTTGCAGCGTCTTGTCGGCGCGAATCGGCGTGCAGTTGGCTGCGCTGAAAGGCGCGATGACCTCGCCCTTGTCGTCGAGTATCTCGGCGCGCAACTCGCCCCCCGGGGCATCGACATTGACGAACAGATGTTTGCCGCGAAACGTGACTGGCCGCGTCGTCAGCGTCCCCGGTGTCTCGCCCGCGTCCATCGAGGCGAAGCCGTCGCGGCGCAGAATGGCCAGCGACGTGACATTTCCGTTGCCCCGGCCACTGCAGTAAAAATAAAGCTTGTCGCCGACCACCAGACAGCAGCCCCCGGCCGACTGGACGTTGCCGTAGTTCCAGTCGCCCTTGGTCTCGGAAATAGGACAGAAGCCGCGCCGATCCGGCCGGGTCCAGCTCCAGCCGTCGCGACTGTACCCGGCACAGACTTCGTTCGGCTTCGGCCGCTCCGGGAACTGCCCGCGCCAGATGGTGAACAGGCCGAGCAGGATGCTCTCATAAGCGACGCAGTCGAGGTTGTAGAGCTGCGGCGTGACCTTGTAATCCGGCCTCGGTGGGTCGAGGTTGTCGGAGCCGCACCACATGAACGGCTTCGAGTTCTCGCCCCATTGCGTCCCCTTGACCACGTCCTCCTTCGTCTCCCAGTAGCGGCGCCGGCGCGGCTCGCCCCAGCCGTGCCGCAAACTTGCGACCCAGACTTTGCGGAAGGGGTTGTAGAAGACGGTGCTGCGATCCCCGCACGAGCCGGTCGTCTGCGGCTCGCTCCAGTGGATGCCGTCGGGTGAGAAATGGACCCACAGAGTCCACGATTTCTTCTCGCGCCAGGTGGCGGAACGGAACATCTTGTAACGCCGGCGTGGGTCCTTCTCCTCCAGATCGAGCCAGACGGTGCTGGAGTCGCGCTCGCTGGTCTGAACGAGATTGGTCCCCTTCTTGACGTCGAGAGCCGGCTTTTCCCAGGCCAGGCCGTCCTTCGAGGTGGCGTAAGCGGTGCCGCCCCTGGCGAGATACCACATCTTGAAGAGTTTGTCTTGCGGGTCGTACCAGACGCCGTCGCTGAAGACCATGCCGCCGGTGAGGACGGGACCCTTCGCGTGATACGCCGGCCGATGATGCGTCCGTTTGAGCGTCGTCTCGGCAATGAGGAAATCATCGACGAAGAGTTGCCGGCCGACGTCGATGGGGATGACGCGTGGCGGCGAGGTCAGATAGGCCGGGATCGCGGGTGTCTTCGGAACATCGGCGATGCGCG
>JBBSDR010000875.1:0-4050 GCA_038240465.1 Gemmatales bacterium | reverse complement strand
GCGATCGGAAAGGAGGCGATGGAACTGCTTATTGTAACCGCTCTCCGTCTACTGCCGCGTCACGAACTCCAGGAGGCTAACCCTCCGCGCGGGGGCTGTCCGCGCGGTCCATCCGCGCGGGGTCTGACCCCTTTCCTCCCCTTCTTCAATGGGGCCGCGACTTCTGCCTGACAATCAGGAGAGCTTCCCCTTGACCCCGGCAGGCTGGGGCGTGTCCCTGGTGATGACTTTCCAGCTCTCGCCTTTCTCGCGCAGAGCGCTGAAGTCACGCGCCCGATAAGCGATGTCGAGATGCGGCGTCTCGACCGCCCTGCCGGCCAGTTTCGAGTCCACCGCCGCCGCCAGAACGCCTGTCGTCAACAGGGTGCGCTCGACCGGATAGGGCGAGCGGCCGATGCGGAAGTGCGTCTGAATGGCGTTGCTCAGGGCCATGAACAGGTTGCGATTGCCCCACGGACCAACGAAGAAGTTCGTCGCTCGCGGCTCCTTCTCGCCGGCCAGGCGGCAGGCGAAGTTCCAGCGCGAATGGTTCTCGCCGATCTTCAGCGTGATCCCTCGCAGGCCGTCCTTGTAGGTGACGAGGACGCCGAACGGCTTGACCTCGTCAAACGGCTTCATCTGCACCAACTCGCGAAGCGAAGGCTGTTTTCCTCCCAGTTCGGCGGCCATCGCCGCATCCGCGAGAGGGATCGACCAGCGGCCGTCCTCCGCCGCCTTCCAGAGCGCATCGCCGGAGAGGAACTCGACCTGTTTGACGCCCGTCTCGCCGCCGGGACGGAACTCGACGAACGATTGCAGCACTTCCAGCGCGTGAAAATCATACACCTCGAATGGCCCGCCGTGAATGGACACCGCCTCGGTGATCTTCGGCTCGCGCGGCAAATCCAGGGCCGGACGCCGTTGCGCCAGCGGCACCGACGAGCCGGCCATCAGCGGAATCTTCATCGCGACAGCCGTGTCGTACATCTCCTTCGCCCAGTCCCAGCGAAAGGAGAGATGCTTGTCGTTGAAGACGGGGACGACACGCTTCAATTGCTTGAAGACGGCGACAATCTCATCGAAGAATCGCTTGCGCGGATACTCGCGGACGCCCTTCTTATTGAGCGGATAATCGCCGTGTTCGCCGATCGACAGCACCGCATCGACGGCCAGTTCCTTGTCGCCGAGCGTCAGCGCTTCGCCGATGTTCTTGAAGAGGGGAATCTTGTAGTCCTTCGCCACGGACCGGGCCATGTCCTGTGCGGGAAACTGATCGGCGTAGAAACTGGCGATCTTGACGCCGTGATCGAGCCATTGGCCATTGAAGAGGAGCGGTTCGAGGAAGTTCTCGAGGATGACGTGAGGATGCGAGCGATAGCGAAACTCGGTGAAGACAGCGGCGACGTTCAGCGGCTTTCGCGCTGGCTCATCCGCGGTGCTGATGGCGGGAAGCAGCAACCCGGCGGTCAGGCCGAGGAAGCGGCGCCGGTCGTGGTGGGGGAGGGAAGTCATGGTTGTTCTCCTTCGAGGCGGGTCGTTGAGGCCGCAAGATTGTGGCAGGTCAGCGAACAGAATGCGGTATACATTTTCTACATCGGATACCCGAAAAACGCGAACATCAGGATTCAACCACCATGAGCAAGACCCTGGCGGAACAGTTGCAATCGGCGCGCGTCATGGACCTGGAGCAGCCGCGCTTCTTCGGCATGCCCATCTATCCGTCGCATCGGCCCGGCTACTTTTACGCGCTGCATCGCCGCCATCGCGACAGCTATCAGCCGGAGGTCCACGGCCCGCGCACCGGGGCCTCGGGCATCCTCACCATGATGGAACACACCGGCACTCATATTGACGCCCTCTGTCACCAGGCGTGCGGATTCAAGATGTTCGGCGGCATCACGACCGACAGCGCCGAGACGCCGGCCGGGTTCACCTGCCTGGGCGTCGAGACGGTGCCGCCGTTGCTCGGACGCGGCGTCCTGCTCGACATGGCCGGGTGGAAGGGCCAGTCGCCGTTGCCGCGCAAGTACAGCATCAGCGCCGACGAAATGCAGGCATGCGCCACCGCGCAGGGAGTGAGCGTGCAGCCCGGCGATGTGCTGCTGGTGCGAACGGGCTATGGCGCCTTGTGGCACGATGAGGCCGAATATCTGCAAGCGGCCGGCGTCGCGAAGTCAGGAACGCTCTGGGCCGCCGAGCATGGCGTCGTCGCGGTCGGAGCGGACAACATGTCCTGGGATGTCCCCGATGAGCGCGATCCGGAAACCGGCGCGACTCTTTTCGCTCACGTCTATCTGTTGCCGCAAAAGGGCATCTACATCATCGAGAACGTCAACCTCGAAGCGCTGGCTAACGCGCGTCATTATGTGTTCGCCTTCATCGGGATTCCGCTCAAGCTGCGTGGGGCGACCGGCTCACCGTTTCGCCCGCTGGCGCTGATCGAAGACGTCTAGCGCCGGATCAGGAGAGAGCTTTTCGTTCGTGGGGGTGAATTGAGGTATTTCGGGTCAGTGCCTCATGCACGCCAGTCTAGATTGCACCAACTTGAGGAAGACTGTCGCAAGGAGAGTTGCACGCATGAGTTTGGTTCCTTGATGGCTGGCTTGAAGACTTCCCCTTCCTGGATAGGATCGGGCAAAAGGAAGAAGAGAAATGGATCCCCCTCACTCTTGTTACTCACACTCGACCAGTGCGGGCGATGAGATGACTCCCGATTGATACCCGAATCCCACGAGGCCAACGCGACCGTTGCGGAAGAAGATTTGGGCGGGAAATTCCCATTCATACCACCACACCTCGGTCCCGTCAGCGAAGCGAATTACGTCGCTCGGATGCCCGACGGCAAGGATGACCTCATGCTGGGAAGCTCCTTCGAGGCGATAGAACTTCTTCGACTCCTCATTTGTCGGCGGCGTCTTCCGGAACAGGCGCGTGTTCGGCTCCAGTTGCACCAGACTCGCAGCGTCTCTCGGAACGGATGGAATTTCAGCGACAGAACAGAGGCTCAAGGTCAGGGCCAAAAGGGAGATGCGCTCGATAAGCATTGAAAGTACCTCCTGTTTCACAATCTCGATTGCGATAGGGTTTGAAGCTCCAGCCTGAACGCATGGAGTGGTTCCCTATACTGGCTGTCGAATCAGAAGGCAGTCATTGTCCGCTTGCCAGAGTGACGCTGTCAATAGCGCTGTTGGCGCGGTGGCTGATCCTGACGCCGCCGGACAGAGCATCAAGGGCGCTCACGGCCAACGAATCCCTGGTGTCGAAACGCTCGGCCTGCTGGACTGCTTCCACCAGATGCCGCTCGGCGTCGGCAAGCCGGGCTTTGCGCAGGGCCTTCACACCGGCCTCGGTGTGCGCCTGCCAGCCATCGTCTCCGTGAGCCACGACGGACAGCAAGACCAGGATCAGCGGACAGACTGGAAGGTTGCGAGTCATGAGTTACTGTTCCAATCACTTTTGCGTCTTCCCAGGGGCGATGGAGAAGCTGATGGCTTGCGGGCTGGCGTCATTCTTGCCGTCGAGAGGCTCCAACATCAGGCGATAGAACCCCGGACGGCTCAGGTCGAACATCTTCTGAACTTCGATGGCCTCGGCCTTCAATTCCGTCGCGGCTGCCACCGGCTTCCCACCCGGGAAGCTGAGCGTGACAGCGCCCGGACGATGGCGAACCGGCGTCCAGTCGTGCTTGCCCGCCGCAGGTGCCAGATTGCCCAGGGGAGAGATTTTCTCCGGCGAATGCGACAACCTCAGCCGCGGCAGCTTGTCCGCTGGCGGAGCTGATGTGTCCAGGCCCGAGCGGTTGATCAGAGCAGGCCGGATCACGATGGGCGCACCGGCGGCAAACCTCACGGGCCAGCCCGCATCTGTCGCGAGCCTCGCCTGGGCTAGCTCAACCCGCAGGCTGAAGCCTTTGCTTGCGGAACTCCAGACCCTGTCCTGAAAGTCATGGAACCAATCGACGTCGAACTCGATCTCCTCGGCGGGAACGCGCGCGATCCGGTGTCCCCCAGCGAAGCCGTAGTAGCGCACCCATCGGCCGCCCTCGAAGACCTCCTCCGCCTGCCATACCCT
>JBBSDR010000874.1:0-4052 GCA_038240465.1 Gemmatales bacterium | reverse complement strand
GAGCGATCGCCTCGTTGACGCTGCTCCCGCACATAAACTATTATGCAAAGTGATTGGGTCGTCGCGCCGGAGGAGTGCGATCATGGCTGATCCCGTACAATTCGCGGACATTGTCCAGCACCAGGTCCCCCTGGCGCCGTTCACCTATCTGAAGCTGGGTGGCCCGGCGGAGATGCTGGTGCAGCCGCGCGATCGAGAGGAACTCGCCGTAGCCGTGCGCTACTGCTTCGAGCAGCGATTGCCGTTGCGCGTCCTCGGCAATGGCTGCAACCTGCTGGTCAACGACGACGGCGTCAAGGGCGTGGTCTTGCGGCTGAGCGAACCAGCCTTCGCGCAGGTGTCCGTCGAGGGAAAGATCGTGAAGGCCGGTGCGGGAGCCGCCCTGTCGGCGCTGATCTCTCAGGCTGCCCGCCATGCTCGCGCCGGTCTGGAAACGCTCGTCGGCATCCTGGGAACGGTAGGCGGCGCGCTGCGCTGCAACGTCGGCGACCGCTCCGGCGAGATCGGCCAGTTTGTTCGCCGGGTCGAGGTGATGGATACGCGGGGTAGCGTTCACGTCCGCGAGCGCGACGAGTTGTCCTTCGGCTACCATGCCAGCAACCTCGACGATCCGGTGCTGCTGTCGGCCGAGTTTGAGCTGGAGAGCGACGATCCGGACGCGATCGTCAAGCGGATGCGCAAGGCGTGGATTGTCCGCAAGGCCAGCCAGCCGCTGTCTTTCCAGGCATCCGAGTTGATCTTCCAGAACCCGCGTGGCCTCAACGCGGCGGCCCTGATCGAGCAGGCGGGCCTGGCGCGAACGCGCGTCGGCGGCGCCGAGGTGAGCGAACGCGACGCGAATTACATCATCGTCCATCCCGGCGGGACCGCCCGCGACGTGCTGCGTCTGATCGAGTTGGTGCGCAGCAAGGTCCAGGAGCGGTTCAACGTCGGTCTGGAATTGGAAATTACCGTCTGGTGAAGCATGCGTGCCTGGATTGTTCCCACTCTGGTTCCTCTCTGTTTAGCCATCCTGGTCGTCGCCGGCATCATCGCCCTCGGACAGCAGGCCGAGCAAGCGCTTCGCGCGGGCGATAGTTTCAAGATCGCTTTCGCGAGTCTGACCTGCGCGGCCCCCGGCAGCCTGTCGCGCGAGGCGTTTTTACGCGAAGTGCAGTACGAGGCCGACCTGCCCGACGAGCTAGACCGTCTGGACAGCCGGCTGAGCGAGCGCTTATCCGCGGCGTTTGCGCGCCATGCCTGGGTGAAGAAGGTCGAGCAAATCGACTTCAAAGGAGACGAGATCGAGGTGAAGTTGGTGTTTCGCGAACCCGTGCTTGCCGTGCGCGGCCCGGAGCGGACGCACGCGGTCAGTTCTGATGGATTCCTTCTTCCGCGTGCGGCCTTATCGGCCGATCTGCCGCTGCTGAAGGGGCCGGACTCGTTGCCCGCAGGACGGACAGGGCAAAGCTGGGGAGCGGTTCCGGTCGAGTCGGCAGCGCGGATTGCCACGCTCCTGCGCTATCATCGCCATCGCGTTCCCGTCGTGGCGCTGGAGTTCGCGGGGAAGGACCTGGTGCTGTGGACGGCGAATGGCTCGCGCATCGTCTGGGGCCAGCCGCACGAGAGCGAACGGGAACCGGCTGCGGACCTGAAGTGCGGCCGGCTGGTTTCTCTGCTGAATCAAGGCGTTCGGGGTGAGTTACCGGTCGAGATCGACTTGCGACAAGCTTCAGGAGCGACACGCCGGCCGCTTCTGGTTGCAGCGGAGGGTGCCGGGAAGTAACTTCCGGCTCACCTCAAGAGCGATCTTGAAGTGGTTGACTGCGTCGGCCTCGTCAAAGGGTTGATCTAGATCGTAATCCGCGCGGTTCCGCTGGCGGCGAAGGTCCTGCAGCCGATCGGCAGCGTGTTCGACGATTGGATGGCCGCAGTTCCCCAGCCGCAACCAGAGGTAGGCATGCGCCTGATCGGCTTGAGGAACTTTGAACCCGCACTTCCAGAGCAGACTTCGGGCGACATGGAAGGCGGCATATTAGGGCCGGCTCACGCCGGACCGCCACTCGGCCTCCCGGGTGCCTTCCACCAACTCGTTCGCCACGTCCAGGAAATCGCTGGGGTTCATGGTTTCGCGGTCCGCACGCTGAGAATGAAATGATGAATCAAAGTCGATGGACACACGGAGTGACTCTCATCGCTCCACCGATGAGTCAGTTCCACGAAGTTGACGAGGTCCTCAGAGGGAACGTGGACCTCGAAGACGATCCAGCGAACGTCGCGCAGTTCGCGATCGTCCTCCTTGAATACGCGAAGTTCCCCGCGCCGTCGGATAGACGCGAAGCGTCGCGAGGCGCAATTGCTCCAGGTATTCCTCGACGCCCTGCTCACGCGCATACGTCGGGGCCTCGGGACTCTTCAGCCAGGTTGTCGTCGATGTCGCGGACATGCCGATTTCCCTCCTGATACCGGTTCATTGGCTTGTGGAAACTATCTTTGAACAAGACCGCTTTGCATTCTCTCAAATTGAGCGAGTTGTTCAATCTGGACCGGCGTAAGGGCGATGAATGGCCGGACACGGCGAATCGCTTCCACCGCGTTTGATAGTTCAGCACCCTGGCTGATCAGGAACGCTGCGGCCAGTGTTGGAGCGCGGCCGACACCCGATTGACAGTGAATGTAGACCTTCGCCCCGGCAGCGATGGCAGCGGCGAGAAAGGCGCATCCGTCGCGGAGTTGCTCGATCGAAGGCGCCTCTCCATCGATTGTCGGGAGGTGACAGTGGTGGGAGAGTGCCACACCCGAGGCGACGTCATCAAACTCGGCCCGGAGGCTGACGCTGTGGGTGAAGCCTTGCCTCGTCAGGAAGCGCTTGCCGGCACGCCCATGTTGAGGGCCGACGTGCAGGAGGGGATTGATCCGGCTGAAGCGGAGACGAGGAACACCGGTCAGAAGGGGGATGCCATGGCCGTGAAGCCATATCCAGGTGCTGCCCGGCCCATCCGAACGGAGGCGGCGAATGACGGAACGCACGCCCCGCAGCAGGAATCGTACTGGATACATGGAATAGCCTCGTGATGGGGACGCCTTCACGGCAGGGGCGCTTGCCAGGTAACCAGTTCACTCGCCACGTCCAGGAAATCGCTCGGATTCATGGCTTCTCCTCCCGCCCGCTCAGGACAAAGTGGTGGAACAGCGTGGAGGGACATACTGCGGCCCTCCTCACTCCAGCGGTTGGCCGACTCCACGAAATTGCTGCGATCCTCAGCGGGAACGTGGACCTCGAAGACGATCCAGCGAGCGTCGCGCAGTTCGCGATCGTCCTCCTGAATACGCGAAGTTCCCGCGCCGTCGGATAGACGCGAAGCGTCGCGAGACGCAATGGCCCCAGGTATTCCTCGACGCCCTGCTCACGCGCATACGTCAAGACCTCGGGACTCCACTGCCCCGTCGTCGATGTCGCGGACATGTTCGCCCTCCTCCGTTCCTCGCATCATAACCGGAGCGACGCCCGCGGCCAACCGGCGGACGTTGACAGATGTTTCACTCGCCCTTCATAATGCCGGGAGATAAAGTGACGCCGCCGAGGCAACCCGGCCCAATGCCACGGTCCACGGCCCCCGTCCCCAGGAAAGCGGGATCATGAACCGGTTCAACAAGCTTCGCGTCTTCAGCGGCAGGGCCAACCTGCCGCTGGCCGAGAAAATCGTTCACTGTCTCGGCGATACGCTCGGCCGCATCACCCTCACCGACTTCCCCGACGGCGAATCGTCGGTCCGCATTGAGGAAGACGTGCGCGGCGGCGACATCTTCATCGTCCAGCCCACCTGTCCACCGGTCAACCAGAACCTGATGGAGCTGCTGGTCCTGCTCGACTGCTTCAAGCGAGCCAGCGCCGGCCGCGTTACCGTCGTCATTCCGTACTATGGCTACGCCCGTCAGGACCGCAAGGACGTTGGCCGGGTGCCGATCACCGCCAAGATGGTCGCCGACGTACTGACCGTCGCCGGCGCCAATCGCGTCCTCGCCCTCGACCTGCACGCCGCCCAGATCCAGGGCTTCTTCGACATCCCCGT
>JBBSDR010000873.1:0-4052 GCA_038240465.1 Gemmatales bacterium | reverse complement strand
GCAAGCAAGGCACCCGAAGTCTGGCGACTTCGGCTACAAGTGAGCTTCTTTCTCGCCGAGGTATTAGTTCCAGGACACTGGCGCGATGTCCGTGGCACACCTGATGGACATGCGGGTTTGTGTGAAACCAATCACGGCGCGGGTCCGCGCAAGAAGTCAGGTTCCACGATGGTCCCTTCTTGCGAGGCAGACAAGATCTGGTTTTGTCCGCTCGGGATTGTTCTGGGTTATCTGACCAGTCTGCGACTCGCGGGGTGGAAATCGATTCGGGACGCGAAGATCGAACTTCGTCCGCTCCAAAGGGTCCGCGTCGCGGCTGCCCGGCCACTCCATTTTCGGCCCTCTTCCTCCGCGCATACAATACCCGGACATTCCCTCGGAGGAGATTTCGCGCATGAGTGCCAGCGATACACGCGTTCCCGTGACCGTCCTGACCGGGTTTCTCGGAGCGGGCAAGACGACGTTGCTCAATCACATCCTGACCGCGCAGCACGGCAAACGCATCGCCGTCATCGAGAACGAGTTCGGCGAGATCGGCGTCGATAACGAACTGGTCATCGGCGCCGACGAGGAAATCTTTGAGATGAACAACGGCTGCATCTGCTGCACCGTTCGCGGCGACCTGATCCGCATCCTCGGCACGCTCATGAAACGCAAGGACCGCTTCGATTACGTCATGATCGAGACGACCGGGCTGGCCGACCCCGGACCCGTCGCCCAGACCTTCTTCGTCGATGACGACCTGCGCGACAAGCTCGCCCTCGACGGCATCGTCACCGTTGTCGATGCCAAACACGTCTCGGAACGGCTCAAGGATAGCCGGGAGGCACAGGAACAGATTGCCTTCGCCGACGTCATCCTGCTGAACAAGACCGACCTGGTGTCGCCGGAGGACCTCGACCGCCTCGAAGCCCGCATCAAGGGAATGAACGCGACTGCGCAGGTCATCCGCTGCAAGAACGCCGCCGTGGCGATGGACCACCTCCTGAACCTTGGCGCCTTCGATCTGGATCGCATCCTCGAAAAGGAACCCGATTTCCTCGACGGCCATCATCAGCATCATCATGAGGAACACGAGCATCAGCACGAGGAACACGATCACCAGCACGACGAAACCATCACGTCGGTGGGCTTGCGTATCCCGGGCGGGCTGGACGAGGCGAAGCTGAACGACTGGATTCGCGAGTTGCTCATGACGCAGGGGCCGGACCTGTTCCGCATCAAGGGCATCCTCGACATCAAGGGCGAGCCGCGGCGTTTCGTCTTCCAGGGCGTTCACATGCAACTCGACGGCCGGCTCGATCGGCCCTGGAGACCGGACGAGGAGCGGCGGAACACGCTGGTGTTCATCGGCCGAAACCTCAACCGGACTCAGCTTGAAGAGGGCTTCCGCAAATGTCTGGCATGAGCAAGGGCAATTTGAAGCCGCCGATCAAGCTCACGACCCTGTGGCAGGCCAACCTCGACGATCACGTCATCAGCCTGGCGTGGACCCCCGACGGCAAACGCCTGGCCTGCGCTGCCATCGGTGGGCCAATCAAGGTGTTCGATGCCCTGCGAGGCGGAGTCTTGCACGACCTGCCCGGCCACGGCTTCGGTACGACCTGTGTCGCCTGGAGCGGCGACGGCGTCCACCTGGCCAGCGCCGGTCAGGACGGCAAGGTGAAACTGTGGGACCTCGAACACAACAAGGAGAGGCTGTCACTTGCGGGAGGAGCGGCCTGGGTGGAACGGCTGGCGTGGTGTCCGGTGGTCAACCTGCTGGCGAGCGCTGCCGGCAAGAAACTCAGGCTCTGGGACGCCGGCGGCAAGCTGATCCGCGAGTATCCCGATCATCCAAGCACCATCGCCGACATCGCCTGGCAACCGCGCGCCGAAATCCTGGCCTCAGCCGCTTACGGACAACTGGCCCTGTGGCGGACCAACGCGAACGAGCCGTATCGGTCGTTCGAGTGGAAAGGCTCGATGCTCGCCCTGGCCTGGAGTCCCAACGGCCACTATCTGGCCACGGGGGATCAGGACTCGACGGTTCACTTCTGGACCGTCAAGACAGGCGAAGACCTGATGATGTCGGGCTATCCGACCAAGGTGAAGGAATTGTCCTGGGACAGCTCGTCGCGCTACCTGGCGACCGGCGGCGGAACGCAGCCGTGTGTCTGGGACTGCTCCGGCACAGGACCGGCCGGCACCATGCCGCAACAATTCGAGGGTCATACCGACCGCCTCACGGCCCTGGCTTTTCAGCACCACACCACTCTGCTGGCTTCCGGCGGGGCCGACGCCCTTGTCGCGCTCTGGGCCGTCGGACGCAAGCAAGAACCCCTCGTGCAGGAGTATCTCCCGTCCGGCATCACGCAGCTCGCCTGGTCCCCGGATGACCGGTTTCTCGCCGCCGGGACTGAGGGCGGGGCTGTCACTGTCTACAGTCTGAACTGAAACAACCGATCGCCACCGCAAACCGATGGGCTTGAAAACAAGGGAAAACAGTTGCAGGCAAGGGGTCGGAGGAAGAAGATGCCGGAAGCGGACGGAACCCCAACCATTCACCGCGCACTGCTAAACGACCGCTCGCAACTGGGCGACGAGCTTTGACAGGCAGAGTTGGTTCAGGCTGACCCCTTCTGCCCTTGCCTCCACAAGAAGGGCGGCGTGGACCGAACGAGGGAGGCGCACGCTGATTGCCCCGTTCGCCGTCGCCAGCAATTCGGGGAAATCCTTCACTGCCGGCGGCGGCAGGCTGTCCATCAGGGCAAAGATTTGCTTGCACTCGGGCGTCTTCGAGAAAGCCGTTCGCTCGGACTCCGTGGCGAACAGTTCCGTCGCCTTGCCGCCGATACCGAATAGCGCATTGTGCAGCGCAACCCAGTCCTCGGCTTGTTCCGCTTGCTCCTCGGCAAACGCTAGCAGCGCCTGGGCGTTCTCCGCCACCGTGCGCGACACTCCCTCTTTTCTCTTTCCTGCCATGACTGTGTCACTCTTTGAGGTTGCTTCTCAGTCGATGCGGAGGACCTGCAAACCATCGTAACCAGATACTTCAAAGTACATCGCCCGCTGTTTGAGCCGCCGGCCAATGCGCTGCACGGCCCTGATGGCTTCTCGCAGCCGGATTCGTTCGCACTCGATCGAGATCTTCACGCAGGTGTCGCTGAACTCTGTCCCGTCATCGTCGATCCAGTGTCCGGACACAAACCCCTCCTTGGTCATTCCACCAAAGGGCCGCCATAATCCCTCAATCAACCGGGACAAGACGGATGCCTTGACGGGCGTCTCGTCGTTCCATGTTGTGGGGATCAGTGTGGTAAACTTCACGTCAACGACTCGCGGTGAATGCGGCTGGGAAGACCGCTTCATTTTTGATGCTAGCATCTGTGCTTACATTCTGCAAGCTTACTTGTCCAGGGAAATAAGGGTACGACCCGATGCAGGAACGAAAAACTATCCCCGCCAGAAGCACAGCCCTAGAATGGCTGCGAAGCAAACCGCATCTGGCGAGGGAAGTTCGTGAAGGTGTGAGCCGCGTGCCGGGAATCGGACACGCGCAGTTCTCTGAGCAAACGAGAAAGAGAAGGTAGCTCGTGGCCGATCCATCCACAGAACCCGAAGGCTCCGGCGACGAACGACAGGAGCGGATATCCGGCCCGAGCCGCCGTGGCTTCCTGATAGGGACCGCCGCCCTGGGAGGCTTCGCTGCCGGTCTGGATCCGCTGTCTGCCCTGGCCGATGAGAAACCAACTCGAAAAGAGGCCGCTGTGAATCTCCGGCTCTTCACGTTTGTCGGCGGCAAGGCAGGCGGCTGGTCTGTGGTCTCCGCCAAGGCGATTGTGGGCGACCCTTTACCCGCGGCCGAGCGTCTGGACATCGTTAACGCGGCTGTCGCCGCCCTGCCCGACGGCGCGAAGTGGATTCTCCGCGGCGTCACGAGCAATGAGCGCTATGCCACGCGGGCCGAGAAGGACCTACTGGTTAAGAAACAGGCCGCTTGAACCAGCAATCAGAGCCTGAAGCGTAAGCGAAGGTTTTTGAAGCAACCTTCGCTTACGCTTCAGGCTCTG
>JBBSDR010000872.1:0-4053 GCA_038240465.1 Gemmatales bacterium | reverse complement strand
CGAGGACGTCGCGGTTCTCCTTGCGGTCGAAAAAGGCGAGTCCCTTGACGATCTGGAAGGGTACGCGGAGCTTGACGAACGCCTGTTCCAGGCCGCGCGTCAGGGCGTTCATGCGCAGGAAAACCGCATGATCGCGGTAGTTCCGGCCGTTCTTCTCGACGCCGTCGCGGATCAGTTTGGCGATGCCCTCCGCCTCGTCATTGCCGTTATCGAAAGTCAGCGCGCGAACGGGCGCTCCCGTGTCGTTGTCGGTGATGAGGTCTTTCGGCTTGCGCTTCCTGTTGTTGGCGATGAGCGTGTCGGCGGCATGCAGAATGGCCTTGGTGCTGCGATAGTTCATGTTGAGCGTCAGCACTTTCGCCGAGGGAAAGTCGCGCTCGAAATCGAGGATGTTCCGAATATCAGAGCCGCGCCATCCGTAGATGGAGTTGTGAACGACCATGCCACCGGCGATGTAGTTCCGAGCCAGTGGCACCGACAGATCGAAGACGGGACCTTCATACTGCTCCCACTCGACGCTCTCGACGATTCGCTCGACAACTTCATTGCCTTCGTGAACGGGGACCACCATCCCCGGGTGAATGTGACTCGCTGGCATGAAGGGGAACGCCTTGTTCCGCGTCAGGCGGGCACGAGGGATTACCTCCATATCCGCATCGAGAGCGGCGATGTCGCGAGCCAACCCCATCCCCTCCTCGTAGTCCTTGCGAGAAGTCTCAATCCGCCAGGTCCCACGATTTCCCGTGCGCGTGCGAAACCTCTCGACTGCTCGGGCGCGGAGTTCGTCGCCTGTAGTGACCAACTGAATGCGATGTTCGCGACACCGTTTGAGCGTGACCGAGCGTCCGTCGCCGAAAACGGTAAACAGAACGTGCCTTCGCGCCCAGGCCTGGCGTGTCACTGCTCCGGGACGATGATGTGGATAGTGAGGGTCCAGATGAAGTTCCGCCATCAACTGCGCGGCGGCGTCTCGAGTATCCAGTTCGCGGAAGAGTCTATCGACGTGTTCCTGCGTCAACGCGGTCTTCCTGCCACGGACGAAGAAAATCATCGTCGGGACGCCGTATTTCACCGAGTAGAGTTGTTCGTAGTAGTGGGCCTCACCCGCCGAACGGCAGGTGCGAAGAATCCAGATCGCGTCGGCTACCTCTTGGTTGGTTCGCACTTGCAGGCCAGACACGATCTCTCCGTCCTTGCTCGACCGGACCCCTCGTGTCGTCCCGATTCGATAGCCGACGCCGCGTTTCCACATCAGATAGACGAAGTGCAGTTTCGGATCAGCGCGCAGTTTCGCGAAACAAATGTGGTTCGGCGTGGCGCGGATCGTCGCGCCACCCTCAACCCGGATTTTGACCAGGAGACCGCGATACGGGTTGACCATCACCTTATCGATGCTCATCGGGGCAACTTTGCCCCATCCCACGGAAGAGATGATGGCCTCTCCTTCCCGCAGGGAGCCAACCTGGCGCGGCCCCGACGGCGTTTCGATGAGCGTGTCTGGAGGCAAGCACTGGTCAGGGTCTCCCACCACACACAGATTCGGATAATCGACACTCAGGCCGCGAGCGATGGCATATTGCGCCTGGTTGGTGTCCTGGTATTCGTCGATGAGGACATAGCGAAAGCGGGCGTCGAGTTCGGCACGCGCCTCGGCGTTGTGCTTGAGGAGCATGGCCGGCAAGTACAGCAAGTCGTCGAAGTCGAGAGAGTTGGCGTCGCGGAGCCGTTTCTCGTAGGCCGGATACACCCGCGCCACCGACACGGTAAAGAAGTCGGTCGCCTTCTGGCCGTACTTCTCCGGCCCGAGCAACTGGTTCTTCGCCTTGCTGATGGCGGACTGGATCGCCTCGGGCGTGAAGCGTTCACCAAGGCCGGCGTCTTCCAGGGCGATCTTCACAATGCGTTTGCGGTCGTCTTGATCGTAGATGGTGAAGTTGCGTTCGAGGCCGAGTCGATCGGCGTACTGGCGGAGCAGGCGGGCGCCGAGCGCGTGAAAGGTGCTGATCCAGACCCGGCTGCCCGGCACCAGCGTCTCGACGCGCTGACGCATCTCGTCGGCGGCCTTGTTGGTGAACGTGATGGCGAGGATCGCGGACGGTCGCACGCCCTGTTCGAGCAGCCAGGCGACGCGGCGCGTGATGACGCGCGTCTTGCCGCTGCCGGCGCCGGCGAGGATGAGCAGCGGCCCCTCAATGTACATGACGGCCTCGCGCTGGGCCGGGGTCAGGTCGGCGAGAAGAGCGGTTTCGCGTTCTTGCGTCATCGGTCTTGGTCCTGAGCGGAGAGCGAGAGTCCCGGAGGAAGAGATTGTACAGTCAACGAATAGCATTGCTAAGATCGATTATGCCAGCGGCCCGCCAAGCCGCAAGCGGCAAGAGGTCCCGGAGCTGCTCCTCATGGAAATCCTCGGCATCGGCACCGACATTATCGAGTGCCTGCGTATCGGCCGGCTCATCGAGAAGCACGGCGAACAGTTCCTCATGCGCATTTACACGCCGCGCGAGGTCCGCTTCTGTCAGGCGCGCAAACGACCGATGGAACACTTCGCGAGCCACTGGGCCGCCAAGGAAGCAGTGCTGAAATGCCTGGGAACGAGCGGACAGCCAGGAGTGGCTTGGACGGATATCGAGGTGCTCAACGAGACAGGCGGCAACCTGCGCGTCATCCTGCGCGGCGCCGTGGGCGATCTGGCCCGGCAACGCGGTATCGGCACAGTCCTCCTGTCGATGTCGCACTGCCGGGCCTATGCGACGGCTTTCGCGACAGCGCTTCGAGGATGAATGACGGAGCAGAAGAAGCGAGAACGCTGTTCGGAAAACCCCTCGCCCCCGCAAAGCCGGGGGAGAGGGGAGCAAGAGAACGGGCCTCACTTCTGCAAGATTAGCTTGTTGCGGCGAGTGATCCGCAGCCGATAGCGGACCCCTTCATGCTCGATCCACACTTCCTTACTTCCTCGAAACAACTCCTCCGCATCGATCGCGCGCGGCGTCTCGGATCGCTCCGGCAACTCGCCGGCTTCACCCCGCTGCAGACGGCTCGGGTTCTCGGTCATGGCATTTCCTCGGAAGAGGTCATGAGATGACGTCGTTCTATGTCATTGAGACTTGATATCAATACTAATGCACAAGGAAACCTGCTCGCGAATCATTGAGATTCTTCATTTCCGGGAATCCTGGCCATTTTTTCGGCATTTCCCTCTTGCCTCGTCCGGGCAGTCGATCTATCTTACTCGTGAGTTGTTAAGACGAAGTCTCATTTGATTGTTCGAGGCTGCTTCGCTTCCGCAGCGAGGGCGTTCCAATGCCCTCGCATCCGCTCGCTATGCGCCTCACAGTCCTTTCTCGAAAAGGAGTGTGTGCCATGCGCGCGCGCCGCCAGGCTTTCACGCTGATCGAACTGCTCGTCGTCATCGCCATCATCGCCATCCTGATCGGTATGCTGCTTCCCGCCGTGCAGAAGGTCCGCGAATCCGCCCTGCGCAGCCAGTGTGCCAATAACCTCCATCAGATGGGCCTGGCGCTGGTCAGCTATCACGACTACAACAACGGCTTTCCTCCCGGCTACCGTGCCTTCGGGCCCTATAGCGATGGGGCCACGGATACCTCGCCGGGTTGGGGCTGGGGAGCGTATATCCTGCCCCACCTGGAGCAGAAGCCCCTGTTCAGCCAACTGAACTTCAACCAGCCGGTCGAGAACTCCCCTGCCATTCAAACGCTCGTCAAGACTTACCTGTGTCCCGCCGACGCAACTCCCGATGGAGCGTTCGCAGTGCCTGACGCCTTCGGCAATACCCGCACCCTTGCGGCGCCTTCCAGCTATGCCGCCTGCGTGGGGGGCGACGAGTCCGACACGAGGGGACCAGCCGGCCAGGGCATCTTCTATCGCAACAGTCGAACCCGCATCGCCGAGATTACCGATGGGACCAGCCAGACGATCCTGATCGGCGAGCGCGCCTGGGCCAACGCCAACGGCATCTGGGCGGGCGCGATCAACGGGGGAGTCTGCAAGCGTGGCTCGATGAATCCCAATCCCGGCTCGCCCGCCGGCTCGTAT
>JBBSDR010000871.1:0-4061 GCA_038240465.1 Gemmatales bacterium | reverse complement strand
GCCGGCTCGGGTTGCCTCGGGAGGCGGACCATGAACTCGGCCCCACGCCCCGGCCCGTTACTGGCCGCATGGACCTCCCCGCGGTGGAGTTCCACCAGGCCTTTCACCAACGACAGGCCCAGGCCCAACCCGCCCTTGCTCCGGTCCAGGCTCCGATCCGCCTGGGTGAACGCCTCGAACAGCCGGGGCAGCAGGTCCGGCCCCAGGCCTCCGTACCACGCACAGAATATCACTACCAACCACAGGAACAGGAAGGGCGATTCGCCTTCCAGTACGTTCCACAGTGGCCACCGCAGTAGCATGGCAGCGGCAACGGCGAACAGCGCGACGCCGTAGCGGAGCAGCCGGGAGGAGCGGTTCATGGGCGTGCCCCCTTCCGCTCCATTGTCTCGAACGAGGCGAGAATGGCTTGCAGGGCAGCCGGGTCGGCGGGCTTGACCAAATGCCTGTCGAACCCGGCCTCATGTGACCTTCGTCTGTCCTCTTCCTGCCCGTAGCCGGTCAGGGCCACCAGGAGGGCGTTCGCCATTCCCGGCTGCTCGTGGAGCCGGCGTGCGACCTCGAAGCCGTCCATCCGGGGCAGGCCGATGTCCAGCAGAACGACCTCGGGGCGAAATGTCTCCGCGACTTGCAGGGCGGTTAGCCCGTCGTGGGCGGTGCGGACATCATGTTGCCCTACCCGCAGCAGCAACGCCAAGCTCTCGGCGGCGTCCACGTTGTCGTCCACGACCAGGATGCGGCGTGGCGGCGAATGACCGGCAGCGGTTCGCTGGGCCTTACCCACGTTCGGGGCGTGTGGCGTCTGCAACACCGGCAGCCGTACCACGAACTCGCTGCCCCTGCCCGGCCCTTCACTCTTGGCTGCGACAGTGCCGCCATGCAGTTCCGTGAGGCTCTTCACGAGCGTCAAGCCGATACCCAGCCCGCCCTCCGAGCGGGCCAGCGAGCCATCTACCTGGGTAAAGAGGTCGAACACCTTTGGCAACATCTCTCCGGGAATGCCAACACCCGAATCCCGCACACACACAACCACCGTTTCTCCTTCCCGCTCGGCGGTCAGCCAGATGCCGCCCGCCTCGTCGGTGTACTTCGCGGCATTGGTCAGCAGGTTGGCAACGACCTGGGCCAGCCGGGTCGGGTCGGCTTCGAGCCGGACGGCCTCGGGCGGCAGCGCCACCGCCAACTGGTGTCGGCGGGCCTCGATCAGCGGGCGGACCGTCTCGACCGCCCGAGCCACCACCGCCGCCAACTCGACCGGCTCTTTCTGGAGCTTGATCTTGCCGCTGGTGATTCGACTGACATCAAGGAGGTCGTCCACGAGCCGGGTCATGTGCTGAACCTGCCGCTCGATTAGTTCCGTGGACCGCTGCACGTTCGGTTCGGTCGTCCCCAGCAGGCGGATCACCTGGGCGGCGTTGCGGATGGGGGCCAGCGGATTGCGTAGCTCGTGGGCGAGCATGGCCAGGAACTCGTCCTTCCTCCGGTCGGCCTGCCGCAACTGCTCGGCCTGGTCCCGCAGCTTGACCTCCAGGGCCTTGCGGTCGGTAATGTCGCGAGTTGAGCCGGCCACCGCCTCCACCGCCCCGCCCGCCTCGAACACCGGCACGAAGATATATTCGTACTCCCGCGTCCCCAGCCGGCTGGTGTACGCTGTTTCGTCCCGGAGCGGCTGCCGGGTGTCGATCACCTGCCGGATTTGCCGCTGAAGCCGGTCGGCCAGTGTGGGCAGATAGTCGAGGTCGAAGAAGTTCTTCCCGACAGCCTCGTGCGTCTCCTTTCCCCACAGGGCCAGCAGGGATTCGTTAACGTAGGTGAATCGCCCGTCCAGGTCGAAGGTGTAGTTGAAGTCGATGGTGTTCGAGAGGGCCGTCTCGTACAGCCGCCGCAAGTGGTCGGATTCGGCGGTGAGGCGGGCGAGGTCGGCCTCAGCACGCTTGCGGTCGGTTACGTCCATGATGATACCTTCCCAGACCGTCTGGCCCGTCGGCAGGCGGCGTGGGGCCGACCGGGCATGAACCCACCGCACGTCGCCGCCGCGCGTCCACGAGCGGAATTCGCAGTCGAACGGCGCCAGGTCGCGGCGGGCGGTCTCCTCCTGTGCCGCCACGCGGGGGCGATCCTCTTCGTGGACGAGCCCGTACAGGGCGTTGGCGTCGGCCAGGGCCTCGGCGGGCGTGACGCCGAGCAGCCGCTCGACGCCCGCACTGATGTAGGTGAACCACCTGCGACCCTCTGCTTCGCCCAGGACTTGGTAAACCGCTCCGTGCGGCAGGTTGTCGCTGAGGGTCCGCAGCCGCTCCTCGCTCTCCCGCAAAGCCTCCCGCGCTTGCCGCGATTCGGTGACGTTGACGACGGCGGCGACAAAGCCCGCGACCTGGCCCCCGGCGTCCAACTCTGGATCGTAGGCACACCGCATGACCTGCGGCCCCAGCCCGTCGTAAGGGACTTCAACCTCGAACTCGACCCGTTCGCCCGCCAGGGCAGCAGTCACAAATCGCTCGATAGCGGCATACGCCGGCCCGCCCATCACGTCCCGGATGTGTCTGCCGACGATCTCTCTGGGGTGGAGGTTGAAGCGGGCCGCGTAGGGCTTGTTGACAAACTTGTAGCGACGGTCCGTGTCGCAGTGGGCAATCAAGACCGGGGCATGGTCCGTCAAAAGTTGCAGTTGCCGCTCTCGCTCGTGAGCCGCTTCCTCGGCCCGTTTCATTTCGGTGCGGTCTCGCATGATCTTGGCGAAACCCCGGAGCCTGCCAGCCGCGTCCTTGAGTGGCGTCATTGCGCCGCTGGCCCAGAAGCGGCTGCCGTCCTTCCGCATTTGCCAGCGGTCGTCCTCGCCTCGGCCGGTGGCGAGGGCCTGCTCCAGTTCCTGCTGTGGGACGCCTCGCCGCACGTCGTCGGGAGTGAAGAAACAATCACACTGCTTGCCGACAATCTCTGCCTCCGAAAAGCCGAGCAGTCGCTCGGCCCCCTTGCTCCACGAGAGAACGTGCCGGTGCGCGTCCACCACGAAGATCGCGTAGTCTTTGACGTTCTCGGCCAGGAGGCGGAACATCTCCCCTTCCCAGGCGGCCTTGTCAGGTTGCTCTTGCTCGGCCATATCGAAAGTCCGCTCGCCGGGTAATAGTCGAGAAACACGCCGCCCCATGCCCCGAATAACATCGCCAGGGCAGAAGCCGGCGAACTGATCATTGTACCGCCACTTGCCGCCGCTCTGGTCGAGGGCGGCCTCCACCGGACAGTTTTACGCCGGGCCTTCTTGGTCTATTTGACGGCAATGCTTGCTCGTGGTTAGTATCGCACTTCTTTCTGCGTACTTGCTGAGGGGCAGGATAAATCTTATCCTCGCTGGGCAGCATCGGTATGGCTGCATGAATTCACGAGGTCAAACGCTGGAGGGCCAGCCACTGGACCAGGCATTTCGAGGCATCCGTTCCATGCGGGGGAATTACCGAGTACGACGCGAAATGCGGTGCATAGTTTTCTTTCCAGCCGATTTGCGTGTCATATAGACCTCGTTTCTCCGTTCATGCCGACAACCCCATTTCGCGACGGGAGTGTTCCTTCGATTGCTGGCGCTGTTCCTCAATGGCCCGGCGCATGGCACCCTCATCCTCGGCGGCACTGTCCGCGCACAGTTGATTCATGATGTTGGCCCAAGCGTCAATGTCCAACGGCGGAGCTTCCGGGTGGGTTACCTCCAGTGCCGTGCCTTCTTCCCATTTCGGCGGCAACGGTTCGAGCGGCACGATAGTGCCTTATCGCAAAACTGCTTTTAGCATGACGAAGCATCCTTGGTTCTCATTATACATGCCGACATCTGGAATTGCCGTCTTGGCCTTCGCAGGAGAATGCACAAAACTTCCGCACTTGGTAAAATGCCTGCAGCTGTCTTGCGAATGGCATCTTGACGCGCCAATACGATTGACCAATTGATGGGATCAGCGATGCTCGCCTTCTTGAAATGCTGTGGCGAAGCCGTGGTTGCCCAAGGCCTGCGCGGCCTGATGGGGCTCGTCCCGTTCGGAGAAAAGCTCTACGAAATTGCCGCCGACGCCGTT
>JBBSDR010000870.1:0-4071 GCA_038240465.1 Gemmatales bacterium | reverse complement strand
GGCCGCTACTGGCTCGATTACGCTCGCTATGCCGACACCCACGGCATCCACTTCGACAACTATCGCGAAATCTGGTCCTATCGCGACTGGGTCATCAACGCCTTCAACAAGAACCTGTCGTTCGATCGGTTCACCATCGAGCAGTTGGCCGGCGACCTGCTGCCGAACCGCACAGTCGATCAGCAGGTCGCGTCAGGCTTCAATCGCTGCAACATCACGACCAACGAGGGCGGCGCGATCGCCGAGGAATACCTCGTCCTGTACACGCGCGACCGCACCGAGACGACCGCGCAGGTCTGGCTCGGGCTGACGGCGGGCTGCGCCGTCTGTCACGATCACAAGTTCGATCCGCTGAGCCAGCGCGAGTTCTACTCGCTGGCGGCCTTCTTCAACAACACGACCCAAAACGCGATGGACGGCAACATCAAGAACACGCCGCCGACCATTCTTGTGCCGCGCATGGAGGATCGGTCGCGCTGGGACGTCCTCGCCCACGAACTGGCCACTCTCAAGGGCAGGGCCGATACTCGCAAGCAGACGGCCCGCGTCGAGTTCGACAAATGGCTTGCGACAGCCAAGCCGGAGAGCGTGGCCTCTGTTATTCCCGCCGAGGGACTTCGCTTCCACGCGAAACTGAACGAGGGCCAGGGAACCAGCCTCAACGCTACACTTGATGGCAAACCGAGAGCGTTCACCGGAGCCGGCTTCAAGTGGGAGGCGGGCCATGTCGCGGCGAAGGCGTTCCGCAGTCAGCCCGGCGGAGTGGTCGAGGTGAGTGACGCCGGCGATCTCGAGAAGGACAAGGGGTTCTCCTACGGCGCCTGGGTGAAGGTGGCGAAGAACGCTCCGTATGGTGCCTTCTTCAGCCGCATGGACGATCGGAACGAATTCCGCGGCTGGGACCTCTGGCTCCAGAATGGCCGGGTCGGCGCTCACATCGTTCACAAGTGGCCCGGCGACGCGCTCAAGGTGATCTCGAACAATCCGATCAAGACCAACCAGTGGACGCACGTCTTCGTCACCTACGATGGCTCGGCTCAATCGAAGGGCGTAAAGGTCTACATCGACGGCGTCGAGCAGCCGGTGAACGTCGAGGCGAACACCCTGAAAAACAGCATCCGGACAAAGGTATCGCTGAAGCTGGCCCAGCGACACAGCACCGCGCGGCTGGATGGCATCGATCTTCAGGACGTGCGGATTTATGGCCGGGCGCTGCCGGCCCAGGAAGTGGCCGGCCTGGCGCGCGGCACTCGCGCCGCCTGGCTGGCGCTGAAGCCGGCCAAGGAGCGGACGCCCGCTGAGACGAACGAACTGTTCGACTGGTGGCTGCCGGCGATGGACCCGTCCTTCAAGGGAGCGGCGAAACAGTTGGCCGATCTGCAAGCGGAGGAGGCGGCCATTCGCGCGCGCGGCACCATCGCTTACGTCATGCAGGAGAAGATGCAGGAGCCGTTGGCGTTTCTGCTCCAGCGCGGCGACTACGACAAGCCGCGCGACAAGGTCACGCCGGAGACGCCGAAGTCGCTGCCGCCGCTGGCCGCCGATCTGCCGCGGAATCGCCTCGGCTTCGCCAAGTGGCTGCTGCGCCCCGAGCATCCGCTGACGGCGCGGGTCACGGTCAATCGCTTTTGGCAGGAGATGTTCGGCACGGGCCTGGTGCGGACGTCCGGCGACTTCGGCATCAGCGGCGAGTTGCCGTCGCATCCCGAGTTGCTCGACTGGCTGGCGGTCGAGTTCCGCGAGACCGGCTGGGATGTCAAGCGCTTCTTCAAGTTGGTGGTCACTTCAGCGGCCTATCGACAATCGGCCGTGACGACACCTTTGAAGCGCGAGAAGGACCCGCAGAATCGCTTGCTGTCGCATGGGCCGCGCTATCGCATGGATGGCGAGATGATCCGTGACAACGCCCTGGCTGCCAGCGGTCTGCTGGTCCCCAAACTCGGCGGCCCGAGTGTGAAGCCCTATCAGCCGGATGGCGTCTGGGAAGCGGTCGCGATGATCGGCAGCGACACGCGCGACTATCGCCGCGACAGCGGCGAGAACCTGTACCGCCGCAGCATGTACACGTTCTGGAAGCGCGCCGCCCCGCCGCCGTCGCTGGAACTGTTCAATGCACCGAATCGCGAGACGTGTGCCGTGCGTCGCGAGCGGACGAACACTCCGTTGCAGGCGCTGGTGACTCTGAACGATCCGCAGCTCATCGAGGCGGCGCGCAACCTGGCGCAACTGTCGCTGAAGGAGAAGGGCGATCAACTCGATTTCCTGGCGAAGCGATTGCTGGCGCGTTCGCTGCGGAGTGAGGAAACGCAAGTCGTGCGAGCGACGCTCCACGAGTTGCTGGCGCACTACAAGGCGCATGGCGACGAGGCGAAGAAGCTGATCGCGGTCGGCGAATCGAAGGCGGATCAGAACCTGGACGTGCCGACGCTGGCGGCGTGGACGATGCTCGCCAATCAGTTGCTGAACCTGGACGAGGTGTTGAACAAGTGAAGTCAGTGCCGCTTGCGGCTTAGCGGTGGCTTCCACTAAGCCGCAAGCGGCGAGGTTGACCGCGACCCGAGGAACTCTCCGATGAACCTCTTCAATGAATATGTCCGCAACATCACGCGCCGCCATTTCTTCGCCGCCGGCTCACATGCCATCGGGGCGGCGGCGCTGGCCTCGCTCATGAATGGTGATCGCGCCCAGGCTGCCGAAACGGCCCGGACGCATCATCCGGCGAAGGCGAAACACGTCATCTATCTGCACATGGTCGGCGGTCCGCCGCAGATGGACCTGTTCGACTACAAGCCGAAGATGGTCGAGCAGTACGATAAGGACCTGCCCGCTTCCATCCGCATGGGCCAGCGCCTCACCACCATGACGAGCGGCCAGGCGCGCTTTCCCATTGCGCCGTCGAAGTTCAAGTTCGCTCAGCACGGCCATTCCGGCATGTGGGTCAGCGAACTGCTGCCGTGGAAGGCGAAGATGGTCGATGACATGTGCTTCATCCGCTCGATGAAGACCGAGGCCATCAATCACGAGCCGGCCATCACGTTCATGCAGACCGGCAACCAGAACACTGGCCGGCCCTGTCTCGGCGCCTGGACGTCGTATGGACTCGGCGCGCTCAACGAGAACCTGCCGACGTTTGTCGTCCTCGTCGCCAAGCCGAGCAATCAGGAGCAGGTACAGGCCATCTCCGCTCGTCTCTGGCAGTCCGGCTATCTGCCCGGCGAGCATGCCGGCGTCTCCTTCCGCGCCAGCGGCGATCCGATTCTCTATCTCACCAATCCTGCGGGCGTCAGTCCCGAGGTCCGCCGCAAAACGCTCGACGGCCTCAAGGCGCTCAACGAGATGAACTACAAGGCGATTGGCGACGACGAGACGCAGACGCGCATCGCGCAGTACGAGATGGCCTATCGGATGCAGGCCAGCGTCCCGGAGTTGACCGAGACGGCGAAGGAGCCGGAGTCAACGTTCAAGCTCTACGGCGAGCAGGCGAAGAAGGCCGGCACGTTCGCCAACTCCGTCCTGCTGGCCCGGCGCATGGTCGAACGCGGCGTCCGTTTCGTGCAGATCTATCACAACAACTGGGACACGCACGGCAACGTGGCCGGCCGATTGCCGGACCAGTGCCGCGACGTCGATCAGGCGTGTTACGGGCTGATCCAGGACCTGAAGCAGCGCGGCCTGCTCGACTCGACGCTGGTCATCTGGGGCGGCGAGTTCGGCCGGACGATCTATTCGCAGGGTGGGTTGTCGAAGCAGAACTATGGCCGGGACCATCATCCGCGCTGCTTCACGATGTGGATGGCCGGCGGCGGGTCGAAGCCGGGAACGATCCACGGCGAGACGGACGACTACAGCTACAACATCGTCAAGGACACGGTCAACGTCCGCGATTTCCATGCGACCGTGCTGCACCTGCTCGGCTTCGATCACCAGCGTTTCAGCTATCGCTACCAGGGACTCGATCAGCGTCTGACCGGCGTCGAGCAGGCGCATGTGGTCCCGGAACTGCTGGCGTGACCTGTCTTGCCGCGTGGGGGTTTGCGGGCTTACAACCCCAAACCGCAAACGGCGGCAGCG
>JBBSDR010000869.1:0-4076 GCA_038240465.1 Gemmatales bacterium | reverse complement strand
GCCGTGCCGCTCGCCGCCGATTCACCGGCACGCTTACGCCGTGCCGCTCCCTGCCGATTCACCGGTACGCTGACGCCGTGCCGCTCGCCGCCGATTCACCGGCACGCTTACGCCGTGCCGCTCGCCGCCGATTCACCGGCACGCTTACGCCGTGCCGCTCGCCTCCGATTCACCGGCACGCTGACGCCGTGCCGCTCGCCCATTCATCGCCGCAACAACCCTTCGATCGCCTGCGTGGTCCCGGAAAAGGCTTGCACGGCGTCGGCCGCCGACAGCATCCGCCCGGCGAACAATCGAGCCAGTTGATGCAGCAGCGTTAGCACGAAACCCAACGCCTCGCCCGCCGGCGGTTTCTCCGCCAGCCGCTTCACCAGCCGGCAGGTCGCATTGAGGTAAAGGGTGCCGCGCAGGTCGGCGTCTCCCGAGAAGCGCCGATCGACGTACTCCTGAATCAACCCCGCCAGTGGTCCCGGCAGATCGCCCGCCTCGCGGCTCGCCTCCGCCTCGCGGGCCAGTTCCGCGCCCTGGGGATACAGGATCAACGCCGGCGCCTCGGCTGGCTTGAAGGAGGCGACGCGCGCCCGGATGTCGTGTTCGCGATACCAATCGAGCAACCGCTTGAATGGCTCCTCGGTGACGGGGCGCAGCAGTTGATCCGCCTCGCCATCGAGTTGCACCAGCGACACCTCGGAGTGTCGGCTGGCGTATTTCTCGAGGAACGGCGTGACCGCGAACCACGACGCATCGATGGCCGGCACGTCGCGCCCCTCGGCCAGCATCTGCTCCTGAAGCGATCCCAGTTCGCGAGTCACATAGTAGAGCGTGCCGCCGCTGGCGTCGAGATACTCGCGCAAACTGAGCGGCCCACGCGAGGTGCGGAAGGTCACGATGTCCTCGACGCGCTCGAAGAACTCGTTATCGTTGACCGCCCAGCCAATGATGACGTCGGCATGACCGCGGACAATGCGTTTCCAGGTCGTTGGTTCGTCGGCCGCCAGTTCGCGCAGTCCCTCGCCGAGTTGCTGTTCGACGGACTGGCGCACCAACTCGAAGTTCTCGTCCTGGTGGATGCTCTCGCGCGAGGCGGTCGGCTGCAATAGCGGGCTGTCGATGATGCCGCGAACGAAGCGGGCCCAGGGAGGCAGCAGGTCGCGCTCGCGTTCGCAGATGAACATCCGGCGAATGTAGACAGTCAGGTCGCCGAACTCGCGGACCGAGGCGACGGAGCCGGGCGGCACGAACAGGAAGCCCTTCATCGGCACCGTCAGCGAGTCGTGGCCAAGGTTGATGCGCCGGTCGCGCAACGGCATCACCCACAGCGAATCGCTGCGGAACGAGCGTGTGATGTAGTCCTTGATGGCCTGATCGGGATGATCGGCCTCCCACGGCGGCGCCAGCAGGTTGACCGGCAGTTCCTCGCCCTCAACGTGAATCGGAATGGGCAGGAAGTCGGCGAACTGGCGCACCGTCTCGACGAGTGCCTTCTCCTGAAGCAGAAACGCCGAGGCCGGCTTGAGACGCAACTCGACCGTCGTGCCGATCTCCTCGCGCCAGGCAGCTTCCATGGCGTAGTATTCGTCGCCGCTGGATTGCCACTTGTAGCACGGGCCGCCCTGGAAGGATCGCGTCAGCAGCGTCACCTCGGAAGCGAGCAGAAAGGCGCTGAGGAAGCCGAGACCGAATTGGCCGATCAGTTCGCCGGCCTCCGCGGACTCGGACATCGACAGCCGTTCGCGCAGTTCGCGCGTATAGCCGCGGCCGATGGTCGCGAGGTAGTTGGTAATCTCGTCGGCGGTCAGGCCGAAACCGTTGTCGGCGATCGTCAAAACGCGCCGCTTTGAATCGATAGAGAGATCGATGCGCGGCTCGTAATCCGGTTCGTTGCCCTCGACGCGGCGGCGGACGCAGGAGTCGTGAGCGTTCTGGATCAGTTCGCGCACGCCGACCTTCTTGCTCGAATAGAGATGCTCGGCCAGCACCTTGAGCAGGCCAGGAAGGTGCAGATTGAATCGTTGACGCTCACTCATGCGAGTTCTACTCCGCTTTTTGGTTAGCCGCGACGCGAGTCTTCGAGCGGAGCGTGTGGCGCGATAACGCTGGACGCGCTCCGCTCGAAGTCTCGCGTCGCGGCTAACCAAGAATCACGTCGATGCCAGGATGTGCATGATGTCGCCATCCTGAACGATGTACGTCTTGCCTTCCAGCCGGTAGACGCCCTGCGCCTTCGCTTCCTTCATCGACTTGACGCGCTCGAAGTCGGCATAACCGACCACTTCCGCTCTCACAAACCCCCGCGCCAGGTCGGTGTGAATCTGGCTCGCTCCCTCGACGGCGTCCGCTCCCTTGGCGACCGGCCAGGCGCGACACTCGTCCTCGCCCACGGTGAAGAAGAAGATCATCCCGACCCCCTGGAAGATGCGCCGCAGCACGTCATCGCGAACGAAATCCGTGACTCCCAGGTCCTGCATGAAGACCTGGCGATCCTCTTCGGATAGCTCCATCAATTCGAGTTCCAGCTTCGCAGGCGCGCCGATCACTGTCGAGGTCAGTTGCGACAAATCCGCCGGAATCGGCTGGTTCATGCGGTCGTCGCCGACGTTGAGCAGCACCATCTCCGGCTTGAGCGTCAGGAGCTGGAAACTGCGGATCATCTTTTCCTCTTCTTCCCGCAATCCGAGCGAGGAGGCCGTCTGGCCCTTTTCCATCGCGGCCGTGATCCGCTGTAGCAGTTCGAGTTCGGCCGCATCCTGTTCCTTCTGCTTGCCGGGGCGAGGCTTCTTGAGGTTGTCCTCGAGCTTGCCGATTCGCTTGGTGATGATTTCCAGATCGGCGAAGAACAGTTCTTCCCGAAACTGACGCAGTTCCAGGGCTGCCTGGTTCGCGCTGAATCCGCAAAGGACCACCAGGAGAGCGTTCGAGTCGCGCATGATGCCGAGGCGGCGCGGGTTGTCGCGCCGCTCGTCGTGCAGCAATCCCGGCGTATCGAGGAAGTCGATGGCGGCGGGGGTCGTCTTCTTCGGACTGAACAGCGACGAGAGCCAGTCGAGGCGCGGATCGGGTACCTTGGCGTTGCCCGTCTGGCCGTTCTGGATCTTGGACGGATCGGGCTTGACGCCCGTCAGCCATTGAAAGACCGTACTCTTGCCCGAACCGGCGAAGCCGGCAATACCCACCTTCATGGCCATGTCGATCCGTCCTTCCGCACTCGAAAAAACGCTCCGCAATCACTCAGGCCACTGTACAATCGATGGATCGATCAGGCCAGCGAAAGGAAGGCACGTCATGAGCGAGGAGCATTTCCGGGCGTTTCGCCTGTCGCTGTCGCGCGAGGAGTTTCGCCGTCTGCCGCGCAACTCCGCCTACAAGTACGAATGGATCGCCGGCGAGGTCTGGCTCAGTCCCCGGGCGCGCTGGTATCACGCTCAGCTCGACCTGAGCGCCTTCACGCCGCCGCCGGCCGCCGCTCCCACGGAACGAGCACGGCTGCGTCCGCTTCAACCCGATGACTGGGAGCATCTGCCGTCATTGTTTTCGGGCGCGTTTCGCACCGTGCAGCCCTACGCCAGCCTCGACGACGAGGGCCGGTTGGCCGCCGCGCGCCAGTCTCTGGAGCAGACGCGGACAGGTGTCGATGGTCCGTTGATCGAGGCGGCCTGTCATGTGGCCCTTGACGGCGACCGCGATCGCCTGTGCGGCGTCATCCTGCCGACCTTGATCCCGTTGATCGATTTGAGCGATCTCGAAGCGAACCCGCGCTGGCAGGGGCCGCCACCGGCAGGCGCGGTAAGCCAGCGCCTGGGCCAGGCGCATCTGACGTGGGTCTTCGTGAGTCCGTTTCTATCGGGGCGCGGCGTGGGCAGTATCCTGCTCGCCGAGACAGTTCGCACACTGCTGGCGCTGGGATTCAACGAGTTGGCGACGACGTTTCTGGCGGGAAATGACTCGAGCATGTTGTGGCACTGGCGCAACGGCTTCCGCCTGTTGCCTCATCCAGGCTCGTGGCGAGAGATGAGCAAGCGATTCGCCCGGTAATCCTCCCCCTCCTCGTTCCCACGCTCTGCGTGGGAACGGCTCTT
>JBBSDR010000868.1:0-4080 GCA_038240465.1 Gemmatales bacterium | reverse complement strand
CGACCATCGCCGAGCAGTTCGACAAACTCGCCATCGTTCGCGCTCTCGTCACCAACGAGGGCAGCCATGAGCGCGGTACTGTCCTCATGAACACCGGCCGGCAGCCCAGCCCCGTCGTTCAGTATCCCGCCGTCGGCTCGCTCGTTTCCTCGCTCCTCACTCCGAAGGATCTGCCTCTGCCCGGCTTCATCGGCATCGGCGGCACTGCCCAGCAGATCGGGCCAGGCTTCCTCGGCATGTCGAACGCGCCGTTCACGGTCCGCGACGCCGGCCAGCCCCCCGCCAACATCAAGCCCCCGGCGGGCCTCGGCGGCACCGACATGGAACAACAGGAGCGCATCCGTCGCCGGCAGCGGCTGTTCTACAACGTCGAAGACGAGTTCTCAAAGCATGCGTTCCCGCACATCTCCGACGCCAAGGACCGCGAGGCGGCCGGCAGTTCGGCCCAGGCGCATCAGACGATCTACAAGAAGGCTTTCGACCTGACCGTGTCGCCGCTGCGGACGATCTTCGAGGTTCGCAATGAGCCGGCCAAGGTCATCGAGGCTTACGGCGGCATGAACAACCGCTTCGGCATGGGCGCTTTGCTGGCCCGCAAGCTGGTCGAGAAGGGCGTCAGCGCTGTCGAGATTGACCTCGGCGGCTGGGACAACCACGGCAACATCTTCCAGACCATCCGCACCGGCAACGGCCCGCGCCTCGACAAGGGTATGGGCAACCTGGTGAAGGACCTCGACGAGCGCGGCCTGTGGAAGAACACGGTCGTCGTCTGGATGGGTGAGTTCGGCCGGACGCCGCGCATCAACCAGAACGGCGGCCGCGATCACTGGGGCCGGGTGTGGTCGGTCGTGATCGGCGGCGGCGCTATCAAGGGCGGTCAGGCTTACGGCTCAACCAGCGCCGACGGCACTGACGTCAAGGACGGGGCCACGACCCTCGGCGATCTGTACGCCACGCTGTTCAAGGGCCTGGGCATCGATCCGACGACTCAGGTTCGCGACAACCTCGGCCGGCCGATGGCCATCGCCGACGGCAAGCCGATCAAGGAACTCGTCGGCTGAGACTCTGTCGAAGTGACTCGAACTTTCAGGAACCCGCTCTCTGTCAGAGAGCGGGTTCTTTTTGTTTCACGCGGTCGCTTCGGCCCGGCTCGCGGCACCGGCTGGCTTGTCGCCTCTTCGGCGCTGGCGTACAGTGAAACCACCCGGAATCGCGAGATTCACTTCCGCACCCAGGAGCGCCAGATGAGTCGATTGCCGCTCGGACGCCTGCTCCTCGCCGTGCTGCTGATCGCGGTTTGCGTCGCGCTGTTTTTGCTGATCGGGAGCCAGGTGAAGTCCGACAGCGAGTTGGTGCATTTCGATCGCGAACTGGGGACGTCGTTGCAGGAGAAGCGCAAGGCCACGCTGTTCCTCCGCAATCTCTTCGTCGCCGTGACCCAGATCGGCGCGGTCCGGACGTTCATCGTCGTGGTGCCGCTCGGGGCGGTGCTGTTCTGGCTGCGCGGTCAGCGCGCGGCCGCGTTGACCCTTATCGCCTGTGGTCTGGGCGCCGGCCTGCTGAACTATGGGACGAAGAAGCATTTCGACCGTCCCCGGCCGGAGTTCAAGGACCCGCTGGTCCGCGAGAGCAACGAGAGTTTTCCGAGCGGCCACTCATCCGGTTCGATGGCGATCTTCGGTTTCCTCATCTACTTGCTGACGAAGACGAAACTCGATCGCCGTTCGCGATTTCTCGCCATGGCCGGGCTGGGGCTGCTGATCGCGTCGATTGGTTTCAGCCGCATCTATCTCGGAGCGCACTTCTTCAGCGACGTCATGGGTGGCTACCTGCTCGGCGCGGCCTGGCTGACGCTGTGCATCACAGCGATGAAGACCGCCCCTCTCCTTTACGAACCGGGCGAGCGGGGCCAGTAATGGCCCCTGGTGTGTTGAAGTCCCGGGGCAAGGCTGGAGGACATCATGTCAGAGCCAACTTCGGCTTCCGATAAAACGGCCCCTCCCTCGGAGGACGGCTCGCTCCCCGTCCCCAAAACCGTTTCTCCCAGCGTCGTCAACCCCCTCGACTAGCCGGTTTCGCTCCGAAGCCCGCTGCAAACAGGCCCTGTGCTTGCTGGCCCTGAAGCGCGAGAGGGAAGGGGACGAACTCTTCCAGGAACTCGCGGACGAACTCGAAAAGCCGGAGCAGCTCGAGAAACTGGGACAATTGAACGACGTCTGGCCGGTGGTTGCCGCCACTCATCTGTGGCGCTTGCGCCTCCATCAGAATCGGCTTGTGGAGGCGGAGAATTTCCTGCCGCGTCTGCGCCCGCATCGCCAGTTCAGGGCCCTCGCCCCGACGATGCCCGAGGACGTGCTCGAAGGGCCGTTGCGTCCGAAAAAGTAACAAGCATATACTCGGTCCTTGAGCCTTGCGTCTCCTCGACGACAATTAACGGAACGATTGACATCGTCCAGGGGGAATTGTGATGTTGAACCTGGGGTCCCAACAGCAACGGACAGTTTTCAAAGTGGGTGACAGAATCGACATGGACCTGAAACTTCTCTTCCTGCGCATCCGCAACTTCGCCGAACTCGACGAGCCAGGGTCGCCCGAACTGGCCAACGTCACTCTGGCGTTGCCGCTCAGCGACGCGCTGAATTACATTCAGAACGTCGCCGGCGCCATCCCGCTCTGGCATCTCGAGTCGGCCGATTCCCAGGCGGGAACCATTCATTTCACCCGGCGCACCAGGCTGTTCGGCTTCGTCGATGACATTCGGCTTCGGCTGGAAGCGGCCGGGACGGGGACGCGGGTCCACGGACGGAGCCAGAGCCGCGTCGGACAGAGCGACTTTGGACAGAATCGCCGCAACCTCCGACAACTCATCGCGGCACTGCGGGCCTGACCTGTCCGCCTCGGTCAGCTCGATTGTTTCTTGCGCTGGCGCGGTTTCGTGGGAGGCATCGGGCCGATTGAGTTATCGCCGATTGAATTGTCGCTGATGGGCGGCAGTTCCAGGATGGGCCGGGTGGCTGCCTGGCCCGCCATCTCGAGGAACTTCTCCTGGCTGCGGACGCGCGGCTGGCCCTCGGCGGGCTGGACTCGGCGATAACTGCCGTCGGGAAGCAACTCACGCGCCTTGACGTTGTCCGACAGCGACACGAACAGGATGTCGCGGATCAGCCGTTCCTTGAGGAACTTCTCCTCCACGGGGAACACCACCTCGACGCGCCGGCTCAGGTTGCGGTCCATCCAGTCGGCCGAGCCGACATACACGTCCGGGTTGCCGCCGTTCTCGAAGTAGAAGATGCGGCTATGCTCCAGGAAGCGATCGACGATGCTGATGACGCGGATATTCTCGCTGATGCCCGGCAACCCCGGACGGAGCGCGCAGATACCCCGGCAAATCAGGTCGATCTTGACCCCCGCCTGGCTGGCGCGATAGAGCGCCTGGACCATCGCCGGCTCGAGCAGGCCGTTGATCTTCGCAACCACGCGCCCCTGCCGTCCCGCCTGCTGATGAGCGATCTCCTGCTGGATCTTCTCGATCAGGAACGTCTGCAAGCGGCTCGGCGCCACGATCAACTTGCGCCACTGCGGCAACTCGCCGCCGCCTGTCAAGTAGTTGAACAGCGCCTGAACGTCGTCGCAAATGTCCTCGTTGCAGGTGAAAAAAGTGAGGTCGGTGTAGATGCGCGCCGTCTGCGGGTTGTAGTTGCCCGTCGAGAGGTGGACGTAACGGCGGATGCCGCCATCCTCACGGCGAACGACAAGCGCGACCTTGGCATGGATCTTCAGACCGACGAAACCATAGACGACGTGAGCGCCGAACTTCTCCAGTTCCTTCGACCAGAGGATGTTGCGTTCCTCATCGAGACGCGCCTTCAGCTCTATTACGGCGCAAACCTGCTTGCCCTTGTCGGCCGCCCGGGCCAGCGCCTTGATGATGGGCGAGTCGCTCGACGTGCGGTAGAGCGTTTGCTTGATGGCCAGGACGCGGTCGTCATCGCCCGCGGCCTCAATGAAATCGACGACATGGCTGAACGATTCGTAGGGATGATGCACGAGGATATCGCGTTCGCGGATGGCCGACCAGAT
>JBBSDR010000867.1:0-4081 GCA_038240465.1 Gemmatales bacterium | reverse complement strand
GTGGCGCGCGAGTTGGAGAAGAGGACGGCAGGCGAGAAGCTGAAACCATTGACGATCCACTGGTCCGGCTGCTCGGCGGGCTGCGGTCTGCATCAGGTCTCGACGATCGGCTTGCAAGGTTGCCGCTCGCGCATCAATGGCCAGGTGGTGGATGCGGCGCATGTCTGCGTCAACGGCAGGACGGGTCCGGAGCCGGCGGTGGCGAGCGACCTGATGTACGATGTGCCATGCGAGCAGTTGGCCGACGCCCTGGAGCCGCTGGTGCGGTATCTGCCGCGTTCGTAACGGAAGACTGAACTCACAATACGAAGCGTCAGCGAGGAGTAACCATCTTCCTCGCTGACGCTTCTTCGTTTGGATCTGGACTTGGCGCGCGGGCCATCGGGACAATACACTTCAATCAATCGCCCGTCCACCCTTGTCGCAGAGGCAACGATGCAAGTTGTCAAGATGATTCACTGGCAAGAGGACGGAGCATGGCTCGGGTACTTGCAGGACTATCCCGATTACTGGACTCAGGGCGAGACTCTGGATGATCTGAAGGAACATCTTCGAGACCTGTATCACGACCTGACGAGCGGAGAAATCCCGGGCATTCGCAAGGTTGACGATCTGGTGGTCTCGTGAAGCGCGTCAATCTGCTCAAGGCGATCCGGGGTTTCGGCTGCGTCCTGATCCGTCATGGAGCGAAGCACGACTGGTATTGCAATCCGAATACCGGAGTGTCCCAAGCTGTTCCGCGACATCGAGAGATCAAGGACAAACTTGCCAAGCACATCATCAAGATGCTCAGCAACGATTCGGATTCCACCTCGTGATTTATCGCGAGCGATTGGGAGGAGTCTTCATGGGATGGGCGGCGGGTCACATCGAGAAACTTCGCGGCGGCGCGGCGGTGTCGTTTCGGCCGCGAGGCAACTCGATGAGCGGCAAGATCGAATCGGGACAACTCTGCACGATCCAGCCCGTTGACTCCGGGTTGCTCCGGGTGGGCGATATCGTGCTGTGCAAGGTGAATGGGCGCGAGTATCTCCATCTGATCAAGGCGATTCAGGGGCCGCGATTCCAGATCGGCAACAATCGCGGACGGATCAACGGCTGGGTGACCTCAAACGCGATTTTCGGGAAATGCATGCGGGTCGAGGATTGATGCGCCGAACGGCACACGAATTTAATGGCACGATTTTTGAAGGAGAACCGATGGACATGGCCGAGATTGTGCCCCTGAGTGTCGAGGAACGGATTCAACTCGTCCAGGCAATCTGGGATAGCATCGCCGACGAGCAGTCCCTGCCTCCGCTGAGCGATGCCGAGAAACAGTTACTGGATCGCCGGATCGCCGACCTCGACACCCACCCCGAAAAAGTCCTGACCTGGGAAGAGATCAAGACCCACGTCCGGAGAGAGAAATGAACGGCTCTCTTGTCTTCCATCCCGACGTGCAGGGCGAAATAGAAACTTATCGGTGGTATGAACAGCAGCGGACGGGTTTGGGCGACGATTTCCTCGCGGCGGTGGAAGCGGTCTTCAATCGATTGCGAGCCAACCCTCAGATTCATCAAGTGATCTTTCAGGATGTTCGGCGAGCGCTGGCCCGCCGGTTCCCTTATGCCGTGTTTTACCGCATCCACCGAGTTCGCAGGCCTTGCCAACAGAGTCGCCGCGATCATACCGGCCAGCAGCACCGCGCGGTTCATTCCCTGGAACATCCTCAACTCCGCACCTGGGGTGACGTTCGAGTCGTTCGCACAAGTGGATCAGCGCGAGGAGGTTGGTTTCAGGGTCCCGCGCGCCTCGAGCCACTCGGCGCAGCGGCGGGGCCAGGTCGAGACGGGATGGGCGCTGGGTCGCAGGCCGAAGCCATGACCGCCCGAGGCGTAGACGTGCAGTTCGGCTGGAACACCGGCCTTCTTGAGGGCGAGATACATCGCGACGCTGTTTTCCGGCCGGACCCCATCATCGCCGGCATGAGCGAGGAACATGGGCGGCGTCTCCTTGGTGACGGGCAGCGCGGGCGACAACTCCTCCTTTCCCTTGGCCTGGAGATAGGCCGGATAGATGAGGACGGCGAAGTCGGGCCGGCAGCTCACCTTGTCGATGTCGTCGGCCGATTCGTAGACGCGCTTGTCGAAGTTCGTCGCTGCCCAGGCGGTGAGGTGTCCGCCGGCCGAGAAGCCGAGCATGCCGATGCGTTTGGGATCGATGCCCCAGTCCCTGGCCTTGCTGCGAACCAGGCTCAGGCCGCGCTGGGCGTCCATCAGCGCCTGGGGCGGCGCATCAGCCGAGGTCGCCGGACGGCGGGGAACGCGGTACTTCAGAACGATGCCGGTCACACCGATGGAGTTGAGCCAGGCAGCCACTTCCTCGCCTTCGAGGTCCCAGGCGAGGATGTGGTAGCCGCCGCCGGGCGCGATGAGGATGGCCGCGCCGGTGTCCTTCTCCTTCGCGGGTTTGAAGACAGTCAGAGTTGGCCGGGTTACGTTGCTGATGCGCTTGACCTGCTTCTCGCCGGGCTTTGACTCCTGCACCGTTTCCGCGCCGATGCCGTCCTTGTCGCCGGGCGCCTTGTTCGGCCAGAGGTCGATCGTCAGCGGTTTCTCGGCTGGCTTCGCGGCCGCGCGCTGTTCGTCCGCCAGCGCGGAGGGTACGGCGAACCAGAGGACCATCAGGCTGCAGACCGGGATCGCTCGTCGCATGGTGTCATCTCCTGTTGAGAATGCCGGCTTTCTCAGTGTCGGCTTCCCCGCACTCGGCGTCAACGGTCTATCCATTGGCGTCCGCTTTAACCCGGGAGATTCAGACCCCAGGGTTACAGGTACTTCTCCAGTCCCTTCTGCTTGAGCAGATCGACCAGTTGCTTGACCGTCCCCTCCTCGTTGCGATCCGCGATCAGGATCGAGTCGCCGTCCTGCACGATCACCAAATTCGAGACGCCAATCGTCGTGATCAGCTTGCCTCCGTCGCCCACGAGGACGCAGTCCTTCGTCTCCAGTCCGGCGTGCGTGGCGAGGACCGTGTTGCCATCGGCGTCCTGGGCGTTCATCCGCTCCAGGGCCAGCCAACTGCCGACGTCGTCCCAGCGATACGGCGCTTGCACGACCAGTACGTCGCGCGCCTTCTCCATGACCGCGATGTCGAAACTGATCTTGTCGATCGCCGGATACTCGCGGCGCAGGACCGCCTCGCGCTCCGGGGTGCCCCAGGCGGCGGCGATGCGCGAGACGGCGGCGTAGAGTTGCGGCCGAAGTTGCTGCAGGGTGTTGAGGACTGTCGCGGCGCGCCAGACGAAGATGCCGCTGTTCCAGTAATACTGGCCGGAGGAGACATACGTCTGGGCCAGGCTCAGGCTCGGCTTCTCGCGGAACTCCAACACGCCATAAACGCCGAGTCCTTGATGGTTGGCCACCTGCGGGCCGCGCTTGATGTAGCCATATCCGGTCGCCGGCTGATTGGGGACGATGCCGAAGGTAATCAGCGAGTTCGGCGTCTGCTCGGTCATCAGCGCGGCGACCTGCACGGCGCGGCCGAACTCGCGCGCCGGCTCAATGACGTGATCGGCGGGAGTGACAACCATGACGCCGCCGGGGTCCTCCTTCGCGATCAGGGCGGCGGCCAGGCCGATGCAGGCGGCGGTGTCGCGGCCCATCGGTTCGCCGACAATGTGATCCGCGCCGACGCCGGGCAGTTGCTGGACCGTCTCCTCGACGTAGGCCTCGCCGGTGATGATCCAGGTGCGGCCCGAGGCGAGCGGCTCGACGCGGTCGAACGCCTGCTGCAACAGCGACCGGTCGCCGGTCATGGTGAGGAACTGCTTGGGACGGCGCTGCCGGCTGCGCGGCCAGAAGCGGGTGCCGCCTCCGCCTGCCATGATCATTGCGTGAAGCATGCGTCTTACTCCGAGTCTTCCCGTGGTGCAGGCGTCTCGCCTGCTCTTCTGCCAGCCGAAGAGCAGGCAGCTCGCCTCTTCCCGTGGTGCAGGCGGCTCGCCTGCTCTTGGTCAGACAGAAGAGCAGGCGGCTTGCCTCTTCCCGTGGTGCAGGCGGCTCGCCTGCTCTTGGTCAGACAGAAGAGCAGGCGAGCC
>JBBSDR010000866.1:0-4088 GCA_038240465.1 Gemmatales bacterium | reverse complement strand
GGAGTTCGGGGCTGAGGCTTGAAGTGGTCGTGTCGGCTCGGTCCGGGGAGGTCACTGAAGCACTGTCTACCGTCTTGCAGCGGGCTGGCTCGGGAAATAAAGCCGAGGTCCGCCATGACCTTGCAGGGCTGATGCTGTCCTGGGACACCCCAGCGGTGCAAACTTGCCTGGATTACACGAAAAGCCAGGAATTGAAGGGCAAGCAGGAAGCCGCACCCTTTCACTACTCGCCATTGCAGCAGGCGCTGGGGCGGACAACAGCGATTCCCATGATCGCCGCGCCAGTTCGAGGCAACGCGGAGTTGACCGGATTACTCGTGGTCGATCGCGCGGGTCAGTGGCGTGAGATGGAGAAGAGCGAGGCAGATCGCGCTTCGCTTTGGTCTTTCACGCAAGAAGCGGGCCAGATCCTCCTGGTGCGTGAAGTACAATTGGAACTCGAACAGAAACGGTACTTGGCGAAAATCGGTTTTGTAACGCAGGGACTCCGGCATGAATTATACGAGCCGGTCAGTCTGTTAAAGCTGCAAGCCCGGAGCTTGCCTACTCTATGCGGCAGGCTGCGAGGCTTGGGCGTGAACCAGGCCGACCGCCTACACTTGCTCAACATTCAAAGCCAGATTGAACGACTCGATGAGCGTGTTACTGTTCTCGAGGAATTGGGGAAAGCAGTATCAGAGTCGAGTCATGTGTCCATCACAGAGATCCTTGCCAGCCTCAAGGAAGAAGTTGGTCCGGCAATGGCCGACAGTGGGATCGTTTTCTCCTCGCAGTCCATACCGGATTCCCTTGTCTGCAAAGTAATGTCTTCGGCACTCCGGTTCGCTCTGCGAAATTTGGTTACTAACGCGGAACATGCGATCTCTGGGAGCGGCCACGGTAAGTATATCGCGGTGACGGCGAGCCTAGACGACGATGTCCTAGTTATTCGAGTGAAGGATGATGGGCCGGGAATCCCAGGGTCGGTACTGGTTCGACTCAATGAAGAAGTGAGTATCACCACGAAGCCAGGGCGGGGCATGGGGTGGGGCTTGATGTTGGTCCGCCGCATCGTCGAAATGCACGACGGCACGTTCGAGATCAAGAGTGAGACGGGGCATGGTACGGAGGCGATCATCCGCATCCCTGCCCGAGTCTGAGGGTGCTTCCATGACGAGCAAACTTCTAGTAATCGACGATCATCCAGACTTCGCCGTCGCCATCGCACAGTTGCTCAGAGGCGCCGCCTCTGTCGCCGTCCGCGGCGTCGATCCCACTAAGCCCTGCCTGGAGGCACTCCAGGTCGTAAGGGCAGAGGGCGTCTCTCAACTATTCTTCTTGATTGATTTGCACTTGCCGGATCACACGGGCAGGCTGAGTACCGAGGGCGGGGCGATTTTTGCAAGACATTTGCTGGACATGTATCCGGACGAGGCTGGTTTCTCTGATCGGATCGTGCTGTACTCGAATCATCCCGAAGTGAATGGAACCAAATTAGCGGCCGACCTTGGGGTCCGATTTGTCCGCAAACTGGATGTCGGAGATTTCTTGCTTGTGACGATACCCGCGCTGTTGGCGAAAGCGCGACACCCTGTCCCCGAGCATCAGAACCAGGGCCGGTTGAGACAGCATGACCGAGACGCTCGCTGGTTCTACAAGCATTCAGAAGCGTATCGGGCTAACGCGGGGCAGATCGCCGTCGTGCATCAAAGGCGCGTGTGGGGCATTGGAGTGGATCTTGAAAATGCACTGGCACAGGCGAAGATGAATTCCGAGTGTCCGGCCGCGGAGGATTTGCTCTTCATTGCCATTCCGGACCATGCGTACTTTGATGAGCGAGGCCGCCGGGTCGAGGTGTTAACCTTGAACGAGCGTGCCGATGGCAACGAAGGGCATCGTCCGGCGACGAAGACCGACGACCCCGGCAACTGAAAAGGAGTCCTGCGCATGGTTTCTGGCGAGGAGCGTCGCTTTTCTCTCATTTACCCTCACGATATGCAAGTGGATGGCGAGCCTGTGATTCGGTGGCACACCACCTTGATTCAGTGGGCAAGTCATGTCAGCAAGAATTTGGGGCATCGTGACCGTGTCGTGCTCGCACCTGAATTGCCGTATTCGGTCGTTCCCCGACGGGTCAGGGACCGATGGAATTTGCCGTTCTCTCCCCTTCCGGCAAGTGAGTGGATTAACGGTCAAGTTCCGGGGTGGGAGGGCGTCCCTTGCGATGGGGGCTACATTTCGATTTGGGTGGATTCATTCAGGCGGATACACGGCCTTGAAGACTCGCGTTACTGGCAGAAAATCAACTTGTTGGCGCTATTTCCCCATTATGATCCTAACCCAGCACCGCTCGAAGCAATGCTTGGGTCCGACTTTTTTCTGAGCAATCGGCTCCGACTAACATTTTCCTACGGACTCATTAGACCACGAGACAGAGGAGAACTCACGGTGCGAGAGAATGATAAGATCGAGCTTCGCTATGTTCGCGATCATGATCCCAACATACCGTGTGGTCACCTTGTTTACCCCCGCAGCCTTCCGGAAAGTTAGCCGAAAAACGTTACCGATCTGTTGTCCACAACTCCCTTCCATGCTTGAACGGACACAGCGACCGCTCGATAGTCAGCACCATTCGAGTGAGGAACCGTTGACCAATCAAAGGGCCAAATGGCGACTTCTATGGCGATGCACTGGAGATGCTCCGGCGCGGTTGCGATCTTCACCTCCACTACCTGGTTTTTCGCAGATTCTTCTGAACAAAACGTCACCATATTTGAGCATCGGCTGGGATGAAGTTGAAGGGGTTCCTCCTATTCTTATGGGTATCAACAATCGTTAAGAGACAGGAGGTTCCCCCATGTGGACTATGATACTTTCCCTGCAACCCATCGTCGATGAACTCGACACCGCTTTCACCCAGCCCTCCTTCGGCACCGCCTGTGATTTCCTTCTCGCCTGGGTCATGACTCTCGGCAAACACCCGATCCACCGCGTCGCCCACAACGTCGATCCGACCGCCGTTCCCAACCACAAACAACGCCATGGCCTGGATGTCTACTACAACTTCTTCGCACGCTCGGCCTGGACACCCAAAGCCTTGGCCCAGCGCGTCGCCTTGCTGATCCTGACCCGCTGGAGGGATCGCTCCTCCAGCACCAGGGCGGCCTCGCCGATAATCGCAAGCAACTCGACCGCGCCACCCGCCTCTACCAGCAAGCGCTCCAGCTCTTTCAGGAAGCGGGCAACACGGAAGGCGTGATGCAAACCTACAATCTCCTTGGCGTGGCCGAAGCCAAGGCTGGCCGCCTGGCCGAGGCGCGGGCCTGGTACAAGAAATCCCGCGAGTTGGCCGTACAATTGCAGGATCAGCGTAGCCTCGGCGACGCTGCGCAAAACATCGGCGTCGTTTGCCAACAGGAAGGCGAGGCTGCCCGCGAGCGCGGCGACGAGTCCGCCGCCCGGCAACACTTTGAGGCTGCCCGCCGCTCCGTCGAAGAAAGCCTGCGGAGCAAGCAAGCCCTCAACAACAAACCCGATGAAGCACTCGCGTTGGGGCAACTCGCCCGTATCCACCTTCATCTCGGCGACCTCGACGCCGCCGAACACCATGCTCACGTTGCCCGCGAGATTCGCGAATCCCTCGGCCTCAAGGAAGCCTGGATCGACTACGGCACCCTCTCCGAGATCGCCCATGCCCGCGGGGACACTCGCGCCGCCGCCGAATGGGCTTCAAAACGGGATGACCTGCGCGCCGAACTCAAACGCCGCGCCGGCGGGGGCGGTGGACTGCCTGCCCAGATGCTGAAGGCCCTCCAGCAACTCGCCATCGCCTGCGCCCAGGCAGGCTTCGGCGATGCCGACCTCGACCCCGGCGCACTCGAAGCGCTGGCCACGCTCGACGGCCACCCCGCCCCGTTTCCCGACTTCGCCGCCTGCCTCCGCCAACTCGCCGCCGGCCAACTCCCGCCGGTCCCCGCGTCGCTCCCTGTTGAACTGCGGCAAATCGTGGAGCAACTGGCCCAGGCGATTCGAGAAGCTCAAAGGGGGCAACCCTGAAGATCATGAAGAGAAGTCGTTTGCCAGGCGAGCGGGGTCAGTAATGACCCCGG
>JBBSDR010000865.1:0-4106 GCA_038240465.1 Gemmatales bacterium | reverse complement strand
GCCTATGCCCGCAAGGAACAGCAACCAAGTGACTACGAGTTTCTGGCAGCATTCGGCGATTTCGTCCATCAGAGGTATGAGATCAGTTCCGTCCAGAGTTGGTCACAGATTATCGAATTCTTTTCCACGACCGAGGAACAGGAGAAAGCGCTTTTCTGGAAATTATTGGATGAATATCTTTTGCAGCGCGGCAAAGGAGGGACAGCATGACTGCCCAATTCAAGATTCATATTGGGACTGAACCGGAAATTCTCCGGCATCCGCCGCCGCAGTTCGCCCACCTTCGTGTTATCTACTGTCCCATCTGTGTGACGGTGGGAGGCCTCACGTTCCCCATTGCCTGCTGGGCAGACTTTGGGGCCGTGTTGCTGCTAAGCTGGCAGCAAGAAGTTTGGCAACTCTCTCGGCGGGAACGCAGAGCAGCAAGGCTCATCTTTTATGACACCCCGAACGAAATCTGGATTCGCAGAACTTATGAACGGTGGTGGAAAGTGAGTTGTGTTCTTCGGAACCATAAGGAGAAGGTAATCGAAGGAGAACTCCTGTGCCTTCCCGAACAAGTAGAAGCCGAGTTGCTTTCGGCCAGCCAAAAGTTGCTTGGGGGAGCACGGAAAGCAGGGGTGTGGTCGAAGGATTGCCATGAGTTACAAACTTTCCTTCAAGAGCAAACCGAGCAGGAGTTGCTTGCATAATCAGTAGAACAGTCATTCCCGCTTGTGGCTTCCCTGTGAAGCCGCACGCAGCAGACCAAGGAGCAATCAACGTGGGGACAGCCCTTATTCCGTCCGAGTGGAAAGAGACCATCGAACACAAGGCCATCACTGCCATCCGCACCCTGGCGATGGATGCGGTGCAGCAGGCGAATTCCGGCCATCCCGGCACGCCCGTGGCCATGGCCCCTGTCGTCTACACGATCTGGCAGAAGTTCCTTCGCTTCGATCCGGCCGATCCCATCTGGCCCAATCGCGATCGCTTCGTGCTGTCGATGGGCCATGCGTCGATGATCGTCTACTCGATGCTGCATCTGACGAAGGTCATGGCCGTCAATCCCAAGTACGAGGCCACCGGCCAGCCGACGGTGAAGCTCGAAGACATCAAGACGTTCCGCCAGCTCAAGAGCCGCTGCGCCGGCCATCCCGAGTATCGCTGGACGTCCGGCATCGAGACGACGACCGGCCCGCTCGGCAACGGCGTCGCCACCAGCGTCGGCATGGCCATCGCCTCGAAATGGCTCGGCGAGAACTACAACCGCGAAGGCTTCAAGCTCTTCGATTTCAACGTCTTCGCCATGGCCGGCGATGGCTGCATGATGGAAGGCATCTCCAGCGAGGCCGCCTCCCTCGCCGGACATCTCAAGCTCAACAACCTCTGCTGGGTCTACGACAACAACCACATCACCATCGAGGGCAACACCTCGCTGGCGTTCAGCGACGACGTCGCGACCCGGTTCGTGTCCTACGGCTGGAACGTCACCCGCGTCGCCGATGCCAATGACGTCGATATGCTGCAGCGAGCGTTCAACACCTTCAAATCGACGACCGATCGGCCGACGATGATTATCGTCGATAGCCACATCGCCTGGGGCGTCCCCGGCAAGCAGGACACGTCGCACGCCCACGGCGAGCCGCTGGGCTGGAAGGCGATCAACCAGGCGAAACAGTTCTACGGCTGTCCCATGAAGGACGGCAAGCCGCCGGCCGACGACACGGACAAGGACGATCCGAAATGGCGCATCGGCATGTTCGAGAACTGCCTGTTCGACGGGGTCTACGAACACTTCCAGGAAGGCATCGGCAAGCGCGGCAAGGAAGCGCGCGACGCCTGGATGAAGCTGTTCGACGAGTACAAGAAGAAGTATCCCAAGGAGGCCAAGGAACTCGAGCAGATGCAGAGGCGCGAGCTGCCCGAGGGCTGGGACAAGGACCTGCCGGTGTATCCCTCCGGTCCGATCGAGGACAAGAAGACCAAGAAGACGTCGGTCGCCGCCACGGCCGGCCGCGACGTTTCCGGCGTCATCCTCAACCAACTGGCCAAGAGCGTTCCCTGGCTGATGGGTGGTGCGGCCGACCTGGCGCCCTCGACCAAGACGCGTCTGACGTTCGAGGGCGCGGGTGACTTCGGGCCGGGGCAGTTCAAGGGCCGCAACTTCCACTTCGGCATCCGCGAACACGCGATGGGCGCCATCATGAATGGCATGGCCCTGTGCAAGGTGCGGGCGTTCGGCTCCGGCTTCCTGATCTTCAGCGACTTCGGCCGCAACCCGATTCGTCTGGCGGCCATCATGGAAATCCCGGTCATCTACATCTTCACGCACGACTCGATCGGCGTCGGCGAGGACGGCCCGACGCATCAGCCGATCGAGCAGGTCGCGTCGCTACGGGCCATCCCCGGCCTGCAAACGTGGCGGCCCGGCGACGCCAACGAGTGCGTCGAGGCGTGGCGGGAGATCATGAAGCACCAGCATGTGCCGGTCTGCCTGATCCTGACGCGCGAGCCGCTGACGACCATCGATCGCAAGAAGTACGCTCCGGCATCCGACACCGCCAAGGGCGCGTACATCCTCGCTGATGCGAAGGATGGCAAGCCGGACGTACTCATTATGGCGTCCGGATCATCGCTGCCGATCTGCATGGAGGCGTATGAGAAGTTGACGGCCGAGGGCGTCAAGGCGCGGCTGATCAGCATGCCGTGCTGGGAGAGGTTCGAGTACTACTGCGCCAAGGATGACACGGCGTATCGCGACAAGGTGTTTCCGCCGTCGGTCAAGGCGCGGGTGGCGGTCGAGTTGGCGTCGCCGTTCGGCTGGCACAAGTTCGTCGGCACCGACGGCAAGGTGATCGCCATGTCGGGCTTCGGCGAGTCGGCGCCGTTGAAGGTACTGGCGCATCATTTCGGATTCACGACCGAGAACGTCGTCGCGTCGGCCAAGGAGCAGATCGAGAAGCACAAGAAGTAAACCCATCTTGCCGCTTGCGGCTTAGCGCTCCTGCTAAGCCGCAAGCGGCAAGATGGGTTTGGAAACAATCGGGAATCAATCCTCGAGAAGGAGCATCATCATGCAACTGGGAATGGTCGGTCTGGGGCGTATGGGTCAGAACATGGTGTGGCGGCTCGCCAAGGCCGGCCACGAGGTCGTGGTCACGGACACCAGCGCCGAGGTGATTCGGAAGACTGTCGGCATCGAGTCGGACGTCGCGACGATCACTGCCGACGTCGTCAAGGAAATCAAGCAGGGGATGGAGAAGAGCGGCGGCAAGGTCGTCGGCGCGGCCAGCCCCGAGGAAATGATCTCCAAGCTGAAGGGGCCTCGCGCCATCTGGCTGATGATCCCGGCCGGCGCGGTGGACCATGTCATCCCGAAGTACACGGCCCTGCTGCAGAAGGGCGACGCCCTGATCGACGGCGGCAACAGCTACTACATCGACGACATCCGCCGCAGCAAGGAGCTGAAGGCCAAGGGCATCGACTACCTCGACGTGGGTACGTCGGGCGGCGTCTGGGGCCTGATCCGCGGCTACTGCCTGATGATCGGCGGCGACAAGGCCGCCGTCGAGCGCCTCGGGCCGATCTTCAAGGCCATCGCGCCCGGCTCCAGCGGCGTCGCCCCCACCAAGGTCAAGCAGATCACGGGCGTCGATGCGAACGGCAAGCGCATGGAAGGCGCGGAGATCACCGCCACGGGCACCTCCGCCGATAGCTATCTGCACTGCGGGCCGTCGGGAGCGGGCCACTTCGTCAAGATGGTCCACAACGGCATGGAATACGGCATCATGGCCGCCTACGCCGAGGGCCTCAACATCATCAAGCATGCCAATATCGGCAACAAGGCCGCCTCCGCGCACAGCGCCGAGGAGACCCCGCTGCGCGACCCGGACCACTACAAGTACGACTTCGACCTCCAGGCCATCTGCGAGAACTGGCGGCGCGGCAGCGTCATCGCGTCCTGGCTGCTGGACCTGACGGCCGAGGCGTTCCTGGAGAACAAGGACCTGCCGATCGAGGAGCATTCGCTGAAGGCGCACGGCGTGCCGGACTCCGGCGAGGGCCGCTGGACGCTGCTGGCCGCCATCGACGAGGGCGTACCCTGTCCCGTGCTGACGACGTCG
>JBBSDR010000864.1:0-4113 GCA_038240465.1 Gemmatales bacterium | reverse complement strand
GTGCAGGCAGGCAAGAGCAGGCGAGCCGCCTGCACCACGGAAGAGAAGAGCAGGCGAGACGCCTGCACCACGGAAGAGAAGAGCAGGCGAGCCGCCTGCAGCACGGAACAGGGGAGGTTGATACCCGCACTTTATGGAAGAAGCCCTCGCCGAGTTTCTGCGGCATCTGGCCCTGGAGAAGAACTCCTCCGCCCACACCGTCAAGTCCTATCGCGAGGACCTGATGCAGGCCCTGGAGTTTTTCCGCGAACGCCTGGGCGGTCAGACGTCCGACCCGAAGCGAATGACGACACGCCTGCTCCGCGCCTGGCTGAGCTGGCTGCACGAACAGGGCTATGCGCGCAGCACCATTGCGCGACGGCTGGCCGCCGTGCGGACCTGGTGTCGTTTCCTCTGTCGTCAGGCGCTGCTGCCGGCCAATCCGGCGATGGGACTGCGCGGCCCGCGCCAGGACAAGAAGTTGCCGCACTTCCTCACCAAGGCCGATCTGCTGCGTCTGCTGGAAGCACCTCCGTCCGTTCATCCGCTGGGATTGCGCGACCGGGCGCTGCTCGAAGTGCTCTACTCGGCCGGCCTGCGCGTCAGCGAGTTGACCGGCCTTGACGTGGGCGACATGGACCTGGATGACGGCCTGGCGACAGTGCGCGGCAAGGGTCGCAAGGAGCGTCTGGCCCTTCTTGGCCCGCAAGCTGTCGAGGCCGTCCGCGCCTGGTTGCCGGCACGCGCGGCGCTGCTCAAGGCCCGCGCTCGCGACGCTCTGTTCCTGAACAAGAACGGCACCCGGCTGACGCCGCGCAGTGTGGGCCGGCTTCTGGAAAAGTATCTGGCCCAGGCGGGACTCGATCCGCGAACGAGTCCGCACACCTTGCGGCACAGTTTCGCGACGCATTTACTGGACGCCGGCGCTGACATCCGCAGCGTCCAGGAACTGCTGGGACATCGCAACCTGAGTACGACGCAGATTTACACGCATGTGACGACGCAGCGGCTGCGCGACAGTTATCACAAGGCCCACCCGCGGGCCTGAACTCGACCGCCGCTTGCGGCTTAGCGGGTGAATCCGCTAAGCCGCAACCGGCGAAACGTTGAAGGATCACGCTCATGACATTCCGCCGCCCGCTCGTCTGGCTGGCGCTCTTACTGGCCGTGTCCGCGTCGCCGGCCCAGGAAGTGGCCTGGCGCAAGGACTACGCCACGGCCCTCAAGGAGGCCAAGGAGAAGGGCCAGCCGCTGTTCCTGTCCTTCACCATGGTCGGCTGCCGCTGGTGCCATACGCTCGACGTCTCGACCTATCGTGATCCCGAGATCGCCAAGGCGCTGCGCGAACAGTTCGTGCCGCTCAAGGTGCAGGCGGAAGATTATCCGGACCTCGTAAAGTGGCTCAGCATCCAGAGCTATCCGACGATCGTCATCGCCAGCCCGGCTGGACGGATCGTCGAGATCCACAAGGGCTATCTCGAGGCCGCGCCGCTCGGACAGTTGCTCACCCGGGCCGTCGCCAAGCTTCCCGCCGCGCCTGCCGCTCCCGCCGTCGCCGCCGCGCCTCCGGAAGAGAAGACCCCCGCCGCGACTGCCTCCGCTCCGAAGGAACCTGCCCCGGCCAGGACCGTCGCTGTCGCCAAGGAGGTTCCCGCTCCGGCTCCTGTGGCCCCCGCGCCGGTCGCGAAGGCCGACATGGTGCCGACGCCTCCGGGTCCGCCCCTGCCGACGCGGCCCGGCGCTCCCGGCGCGGAACCGGCCTGGGTTGCCGACGATTTCCGCAAGGCGTATGAAGCGGTGACGCACTCCGAGTTCAGCAAGGCCATCCCACTGCTCCGCCGAATCATCCTGGAAGAGACGCGCTGGCCGACGCAGACTCAGGCCGCTGCTCTGTTCCGCGACATCGAGCGCAAGGCGACCGAACGGCTGACGAAGGTCAAGGAAGCGGAAGTGAACAACCACATACCAGAGGCGGTCGCGCTGGCTCGCGAGCTGGTCGCGCAGTTTGACGGCACGGAAACGGGGGCCGAAACGCTGACGCTGCTGGCATCTCTCAATGCCCGGCTGGAGGAGAAGGATCGCGAGCGGATGAAGGCTGCAGGGATTCTGCTGGTGATGGCGCGTGCGGACTTTAGCGCCAATCAATTCCTGCCTTGCCTGCTGCGTTGCGAGGAAGTGATCGCTCACTATGCCGATCTGCCCGAGGCCTCCGAGGCGGGCGATATGGCGGCGAAGATCAAGAACAGTCCCGATCGGCTGCAGAAAATCTGCGATAACCTTCCCGAGGTGCTCGGACAAGTGTATCTGATGACGGCGGAGGTGAAGGTCAAGCAAGGCGAGCCACAGCAGGCGGTGTTCTTCCTGGAGCGCGTCATGCAGGCGTTTCCTCACTCGAAACATGCTGAGATGGCCCAGGTGCGGCTGTCGCAGTTGCAAGGGCCGCCTTCCGTCGGCGCAGGGGAAGACAAGAAGCCTTGAACCTCTTCTCAATTTGCACTTTGCACTTTGCACTTTGCACTTTGCACTTTGCAATTGTCTTTCATTTTTCCGAGCGAGAACGCCAGTGCGCGCCAGGAAGTGTGAGAGACAATTGCAAAGTGCAAAGTGCAAAGTGCAAAATGCAAATTGAGAAGAGACTCTCGCACTACTCACCTATCGTGACCGCGAAAGAGGAGCAGCCGTCTCGACCCGTCGCTGGCGCTCCGGGCTGGTAAGATGTCAGAATAGCATCACCAGGAGCCTTCCATGAGCCTGACATACAAGGACGCCGGACTCGATCTCGAGGTCTACGAAAAGACCATTCAGGGAATGATTCCCTTTCTGCGCCGCACGCACACGCCGCGCGTCATCGATGGCTTCGGCGGCTTCGCGAGCCTGTTTAGCCTCGACTACAACAGCCGGCTGTTCGCGCGCAACTATCGCCATCCTGTCCTCATTGCCTGTACCGACGGCGTCGGCAGCAAACTCAAAATTGCCTGCATGGCCGGCAAACACGATACCGTCGGCATCGACCTGGTCGCGATGTCAGTCAACGATGCACTCTGCACCGGCGGCGAACCGTTGCTCTTCCTCGACTACCTGGCGATGCCCAAGGATGATCCGGCCCTGACGAAGCAACTGATCAAGGGCATCAGCGATGGCTGCATGGACGCGGAATGCTCTCTCGTCGGCGGCGAAACCGCAATCTTGCCGGACTTCTATCAGCCGGGCGATTACGACATGGCTGGCTTCTGTGTCGGTGTCGTCGAGCGCGATCGCCTCATCAATGGCCGAACGATCCGGCTAGGCGACCGCGTCCTTGGCCTGTCGTCGAGCGGCATTCACTCCAACGGCTACAGCCTGGTCCGCAAGGCCGTTTTCGATCGCGCGAAACTTACGGTGAGCGACTTCGTCCCTGAGTTGGGCCGGACCGTTGGCGAGGAACTGCTGGAGCCGACGCGCATCTATGTGCGCGCCATCAAGAACTTGCTCTTGCACTATCCCATCAAACGGCGGGTGATTCGCGGTCTGGCACACATCACTGGCGAGGGACTGGAAGGCAACATCCCGCGCATCCTGCCCGCGGGCCGGCGCGTCTTCCTGAAACGCGGCTCCTGGACGATGCCGGCGGTGTTCCCCTGGCTGCAACGCCTGGGAGACATTGACGAGGAGGAGATGTATCGCGTTTTCAACATGGGCATCGGCTTCGTCGTGATCGTCGGCCGCTACTACGCCGACAGTGTGCTGCGTCAACTCAACCACGATCGCTTTCCGGCCTACGACATCGGCGAGGTGCGCGAGGGGGAGCCGGGTGTCGAGTTTGAATGATCGGTTATCAGTTGTCAGGGAAGCGATTGTGACAGACGCAAGGGCGGCAGGTAAAGAATCCGGTCCTGATGCGGATACCTTCGGATTGCCGATCCACCCCATCAAAGGCGACAATCGTATCCGACACCTGGCGACTGACCACCGGCAACCGACAACTGACAAAACCCATGATCGTCGCAGCGGAATGCACCATCTCGGAAAAGATCCTCCTGGCGGCTTTTGCCCTGGAGGAAGTGGGCCAGACGCCATTCAGCGCCGAGGCCCTGATCGTCAACGCCTGGAAGAAGTTTCCCGCCACGTTTGGTCTGAAGGAGTTCCACGACCAGT